>JBJFFW010000253.1:0-12578 GCA_051892075.1 Lachnospirales bacterium | reverse complement strand
ATGAAAAATCTAAAAAGCCTATTTTAACAAGTGAACAGCAAAAGGCTGTAGATGAAATATATCACTCTATTGATGTAAATGACAGAAAACCAATTTTAATTCATGGTGTTACAGGAAGTGGTAAAACAGAAATTTATTTAAGAGCCATTGAAAAAGTTTTAGCTCTTGGAAAACAGGCAATAGTTTTAGTACCTGAAATTTCTCTTACACAGCAAACTGTTGAAAGATTTACATCAAGATTTGGCAATTTAGTTTCAGTAACTCATTCAAAATTATCTGATGGTGAAAGATTTGACCAATGGACAAGGGCAAAAAGGGGAGAAATATCTGTTATGATAGGACCCCGTTCAGCAATATTTACACCTTTTGAAAATCTTGGTATAATAGTAATAGACGAAGAACACGAAACAACCTATAAGGCAGACCAACAACAGCCTAAATTTGACACAAGAGAGGTTGCCATAGAATTATCTAATCTTTATAATTGTCAAGTGATTTTAGGTAGTGCCACACCTTCTGTTGTAAGTTATTATAAGGCTAAAAATTCAGAATATAGATTAATTGAGCTTAAAAACAGAGTTAATAACACTTATCCTAATATTCAAATTGTGGATATGAGAGAGGAACTTGTAAAGGGAAATAAAACTATTTTCAGTACAGATTTAAAAGATGCTATTGAATATAATTTATTAAATAAACAACAGACAATTCTGTTTTTAAACAGGAGAGGTTTTGCTAATTTCATATCTTGCAGAAAATGTGGATATGTTATGACTTGCAAAAATTGTAATGTTAATTATACATATCATAAAAATTATAATAATTTATTGTGTCATTACTGCGGTATGTCTGTTCCAAAACCACAAATTTGTCCTCAATGTGGCTCTGAGCATATAAGGCAGTTTGGCATTGGTACAGAAAAGGTTGAAGAAGAAATACATAAGCTTTTTCCAGATGCCAAAACTTTAAGGATGGACCTTGATACTACAAGAAATAAAAATGCACACAATATTTTAATAGATAAATTTAGAAATGGTGAGGCTGATATTCTTATTGGTACACAAATGATTGCAAAGGGACTTGATTTTCCTAATGTAACTGTTGTAGGAATAATAGCTGCAGATATGTCATTAAATATTAATGATTATCATAGCTGCGAAACTACTTATCAGCTTGTAACACAGGTTTGTGGCAGGGCAGGCAGAGCTGATAAAGGAGGCAAAGCCTTTGTTCAGACTTATAATCCCGACCATTATAGCCTTGTGTGTGCAAGGGATAATGATTATATAAAATTTTACAGTGAGGAAATAAAATATAGAGAAAGTCTTGATTACCCACCTTTTGGCAATATATTTGTGGTGTTATTTACAGGTGAAAACCTAAATGAAATAAGGCAGTATTTAGGTGAACTTTCATATATTATGACAAGATATAATAAAAACAATCAGTTTTCCCACATGGGACCTATACCTGCCGTTATTTCAAAAATAAAAAATAATCATCGCTGGCAAATAATAGTTAAGGCTAAAGATGAAGAAAAAATTAAGAATTATGTACTATTTTGCTTAAATAAGTTGAAATTACAAAGGAATTTAGATAAAATAAATATAGGCTTGTATCTAAATCCAAATTATAGTTTTTAGGAGGTTATTATGGCTATAAGAATGATAAGAACAGACGGAGAAGAAATTTTAAGGAAAAAGTGTAAAGAAGTTAAGGAAATAACTCCTAAAATTATTGAATTATTAGATGATATGGTTGATACACTTTATGATTCAAACGGTGTTGGTTTGGCTGCACCACAGGTTGGAATGTTAAAGAGAATTGTGGTAATTGATATTGGAGAGGGTCTTTATGAACTTATTAATCCTGTGATTTTAGAAAAATCGGGAGAACAGGTTGGAAATGAAGGCTGTTTGTCAATTCCCGGTAAAATGGGTGTTGTTGCAAGACCAAACTATGTTAAGGCTGAAGCTACAAACAGAGATGGAGAAAGATATATAATAGAGGGTAAAGAATTAATGGCAAGAGCTATTTGCCATGAGCTTGACCATTTAGACGGCATACTTTATTCTGACCTTGTTGAAGGGGAGCTTGAAGATGTTGAGGCAGAGGAGGAATAAAATTTGAAAATAGTATTTATGGGTACTCCTGATTTTGCAGTATATTCTTTAGACGCTTTAATTAAAAATCACGAGGTTGTTGCTGTTATTTCTCAGCCTGACAAACCAAAGGGCAGAGGTAAAAAGTTACAGCCTACACCTGTAAAAATTAAGGCAGAGGAAAATAATATACCTGTATATCAGCCTGAAAGAATTAAAGATAGTGAATTTTGCGATTTTCTTGAAACGATAGAAGCTGATTTATTTGTTGTAGTAGCCTATGGTCAGATTTTATCTGAAAGAATTTTAAAAATGCCAAAATATGGCTGTATAAATGTTCATGGTTCACTTTTGCCACAGTATAGAGGTGCTGCACCAATTCAGTGGTCTATTATAAATGGTGATAGTAAAACAGGTGTTACCATAATGTATATGGATAAAGAATGTGATACAGGAGATATGATTTTAAAAGAAGAAATAGACATAACTTCTGATGAAACTTATGAATCTTTACACGATAAAATGGCACCTATTGGAGCTGATTGTCTAATTGATGCTATAAAGCTTATTGAAAATAATAATGCTGATGCTAAAAAACAGGATAATAATTTAGCAACTTATGCCCCTATGATTAAAAAAGAACTTGGACATATTGATTGGTCAAAAAATGCTGATGAAATTAGAAATTTAGTTAGAGGACTAAATCCTATGCCAGGTGCATACACTTTTTATAATGGTGAAATGATAAAAATATGGGAATGTGAAATTGCAGAGGGCAACAGTGGCAATATAGGTGAAATTACAGAAGTAAATCCTAAACTTGGTTTTAGGGTTTCTTGTAAAGATAAATCTCTTATTATAACCAAGATGCAGGCAAAAGGCGGTAAAAAAATGAATACTGCCGACTATATGAGAGGACATAGTATAGATGTAGGCTCTATTTTGAGTTGATTTTAAGGAGGTTATTTTATGTTTTATTATGGATATGGTTTAGGTGGAGGAGGAGTAGATTCTTTATTATATCTGCTTCTTATAATAACTTTTATTGTATCAATGTATTTTCAAGTTAAGGTTTCATCTACCTTTTCAAAGTATTCTAAAGTTGGCAACAGCAGAGGAATGACAGGAGCTGATGTAGCTGCGGCTCTTTTAAGATTAAACGGTATAACTGATGTAAGAGTTGAACATATTTCAGGAAACTTAACTGACCATTATGACCCTTCAAAAAAAGTTATAAGATTATCTGATGGTGTTTATGGCTCTCAAAGTGTTTCTGCTTTAAGTGTAGCGGCTCACGAAACAGGACATGCCCTTCAGCACGCAAAGGGATATTTTCCTTTAACATTAAGGTCAGCAATTTTTCCTGTTGTAAATCTTAGCAGCAGATTAGCTATACCTTTATTTATAATAGGTTTGTTACTTGGTGGAAGTTATGTTTTAGCTCAAATTGGTGCAATTTTATTTGCGGCAGTTGTAGTATTTCATATTGTAACACTTCCTGTAGAATTTAATGCTTCATCAAGAGCTTTAAATATGCTTACTGAATATGGATATTTATCTCAAACAGAGGTTAAGGGTGCAAGAAAAGTTTTAGGTGCTGCTGCTATGACTTATGTGGCTGCTGCCGCAACAGCTTTATTACAGCTTTTAAGACTTTTGGCAATTATAGGAAACAGACGAGATTAATTAAAAATTGTTCTTTGTCAACTGGTGTGGTTGACGAAAAATTACAGTTTAGGCGGTGTAGATTATTTTCTTCTACACCGCTTTCTTTATACAAATTAAGTAATTCATTATAAGTATTCTATTTCTAAAATTATAGAAGGACCTGTATCCAAAAGCCGTTTGTTTTATTGCTTTGATTTTATTATTTATTCCCTCAATAATGACCTTGTATATCCGTATTTTAAAGAATTAATTATGTAGATTTGAGATGATTTAAATGTTTTTATATAATCAGAAACATTACTTAAATCAGAATGTATTAGTTCTTTAAACCTTTCTTCTTTTTTTATTAAAGATAAAAAATTATTTTTTAGATACGATTATATTTTGGCTCTATTTTTATATAATAAAATCATAAAAATAAGTATAAGGTGTTTGACAAATACAATGTTTTGTTATATAATCTAAAAGATTGAATATTAAATCTGACTATCATTAAGGAGAGATTACAATGGCAGATGAAAAGAAAATTATTTTAACAAAAGAAGGTTATGCTAATCTTGAAGAAGAACTTCAAAATCTGAAGGTTGTCAGAAGAAAAGAAGTTGCCGCAAAGATTAAAGAAGCAAGAGCTCAGGGTGACTTATCTGAAAATGCTGAGTACGATGCAGCTAAGGAAGAACAGGCTGAAATTGAGTCTAGAATTGTTACTATTGAAAATATGTTCAGAAATGCCGAAGTTATTGACGAAGAAGAACTTAACACCGGTAAGGTAAATCTTGGTAATAAGGTTAAGCTTTGGGATGAAGAATTTGAAGAAGAAGTTGAATATACTATTGTAGGTCCTGCCGAAGCAGACCCTGCTGATTATAAAATTTCTAACGAATCACCTCTTGGTATTGCTTTAATTGGCCATTCTATTGGTGATGTGGTTGAGGATAATGCACCTGACGGAATATTAAAGTTCAAGATTTTAGATATACAATAATTTAGGAGAAATAAAATGGCAGATAATAAGAATAATAAGCCTCTTGAGGGTAAGGCTCTCAATGAGATTTTAAAGTTAAAAAGAGAAAAGCTTGCTAATTTACAGGCAGAGGGTAAGGACCCTTTTAAGATTGTAAAGGCAGATGTTACAAATCATTCTATGGAAATTAAAAATGATTATGATAATTTTGAAGGCAAGGAAGTTTCTGTTGCCGGCAGAATGATGAGTAAGAGAGTAATGGGTAAGGCAAGTTTTTGCGATATTCAAGACAGAGATGGCAGAATACAAAGCTATGTTACTCGTGATGAATTAGGTGAGGATAATTATAAGGCATTTAAGAAAATGGATATTGGTGATATTGTTTGTATCAAAGGTACTGTTTTCAAAACTAAAATGGAAGAAATTTCTATTCATGCTACAGAGGTAACTCTTTTATCTAAGTCTTTACAGGTTTTACCTGAAAAATTCCATGGTTTAAAAGACCCTGATTTAAGATACAGACAAAGATATGTTGACCTTATTGTAAATCCTGAGGTTAAAAAGAATTTCTTTATTAGAAGTGCTGTTATAAAAACTGTAAGAAATTATCTTGATAATCTTGATTTCTTAGAGGTTGAAACACCTATTTTACAGACTATTCCTGGTGGAGCAACAGCAAGACCATTTATTACACATCATAACACTTTAGATATTGATATGTATATGAGAATTGCTCTTGAACTTCCTTTAAAAAGACTTATAGTAGGTGGTCTTGAAAGAGTTTATGAAATTGGCAGAGTATTTAGAAATGAAGGTATGGATTCAAACCATAACCCTGAATTTACTTTACTTGAATTATATCAGGCATATACTGATTACTATGGTATGATGGATATTACAGAGGGTATTATTAAAGAAGTTGCAAATAAGGTTGCAGGCACTGATAAAATTACATATCAGGGCGTAGAACTTGATTTTGGAAAGCCTTTTGAAAGAATTACTATGGTAGATGCTGTTAAGAAATATACAGGTGTTGACTTTGATACTATTAACACTCTTGAAGAAGCAAGAGAAGTGGCTAAAAAGCACAATGTAGAGTTTGAGCCTATTCACGAAAAAGGTGATATTCTTAATCTTTTCTTTGAAGAATTTGTTGAAGAAAAGCTTATTCAGCCTACATTCCTTATGGACCACCCTGTAGAAATTTCACCTCTTACTAAGAGAAAGCCTGATAAGCCTGATTATACTGAAAGATTTGAGCTTTTCATTTGTGGACACGAGTATGCTAATGCTTATAGTGAACTTAATGACCCTATTGACCAGAGAGAAAGATTTAAGCGTCAGGACGAGCTTAGAGCTAATGGTGATGAAGAAGCTAATATGATTGATGAAGACTTTATGTTAGCTCTTGAATATGGTATGGCTCCTACAGGTGGTATGGGTATGGGTATTGATAGACTTGTAATGTTATTTACAGATGCTCCTACTATTAGAGATATATTGTTATTCCCAACAATGAAGCCTATTAATTCCGGTAATGAAGAATAATATATAAAAATAAAAAAGCTCCGAAAAATCGGAGCTTTTTTAATGCCGCTGACGGGAGTCGAACCCGTATGGAAAATCCGCACGATTTTGAGTCGTGTGCGTCTGCCAATTCCGCCACAGCGGCTTACAACAGAACCATTATAATACATATAACAGTTCTGTGTCAAGGATTATTTTTTATTTTTTTTCTTTTGAACTGACCAACCAAATTTGCCAAAATATTTGCCAAGACCGTAATATTCCCCATGAGAGTAGCAAATAGGCTTAGATGCGGCAAAATCGAACTTTCCACTTTCCTCCATATATTTTTCATCAGCAGTACAGCCAAGTATTTCAGCCAAAAACATATCATGAGTGCCAAGACTTATAATATCTTTAACTTTACATTCAATATTTATAGGACTTTCCTTTATGATAGGGCAATCTATATGAGGAGCTTTTTCCTTTGTAAGTTTCATTTCTTTAAACTTGTCAAAATCTTTGCCACTTTTAACTCCACACCAGTCTGTGGCATAAGCAAGTTCTTCAGTAGTAACATTTATAACAAATTCTCCTCTTTCTTTAATAATATTATAAGAGTGACGACTTGGTCTTACAGATATATATGTCATAGCAGGGTCAGTATTTATTGTACCTGTCCAAGCAATAGTAATAATATTACTTTCTTCCATTGTACCACAGCTAACCATTACAACAGGTACAGGATATAAAATAGTACCCGGTTTCCAAATTTGTTTACTCATTTAATCACCTCTAAAATAAGTATACTACATAAATTTCATAATTTCAATGGACATTATTAAAATAAAGTGTTATTATAGATGTAACTATAGATTGAGAGGTTTATTATGAATTTACCACAAGAATATACAGAAAAAATGAAAAAACTCTTAGGAGAGGAATTTGACAAATATATAGAAAGTTTTAACGAGGCAAGATTATATGGTTTAAGAGCAAACACTTTAAAGGTTTCACCTGATGATTTAAAGAAAATGGTAGGTTGGAAATTAGAGAGTGTTCCTTGGTGTAAAGAAGGCTTTTACTATGACGGTGAAAATGTAAGACCGGCAAAACACCCATATTATGCAGCAGGTTTATTTTATATTCAAGAGCCGTCAGCTATGTCAACAGGTGCTATGCTTAATGTAGAGCCTGGGGACAGAGTAGCAGACCTTTGTGCAGCTCCAGGGGGAAAGAGTACCCAAGTAGCTGCAAAATTAAAAGGAGAGGGTGTACTTGTTACAAATGATATAAGTGCCTCAAGATGCAAGGCTTTACTTAAAAATATAGAGGTAAGTGGGGTAAGTAATGCTATTATTACAAACGAAGACCCTAAAAATTTGGCTGATAAATTTGAAGGCTATTTTAATAAAATTATTGTTGATGCTCCTTGTAGTGGAGAGGGAATGTTTAGAAAAGACGAGGGTGCTGTTAAAAGCTGGGAAACCCATAAAACTGAATTTTGTTGTTCACTTCAAAGAGATATTTTAAAATCAGCAGCTAAAATGCTTTCAAATGATGGATATATTGCTTATTCTACCTGTACTTTTGCTCCGGAAGAAGATGAAGGTATGATACAGGAATTTTTAAATAATAATTCTGATTTTGAACTTGTTGAAATAGATAAAAGTGGTGGTTTTGATGACGGGCACCCTGAATGGATAGAAAATGGAAGTGAAGAACTTAAAAAATGTGGCAGATTAATGCCTTATAAAATTAAAGGTGAGGGTCATTTTTTATGTTTACTTCATAAAAAGGGTGAAAGAAAAGAGCCTGCAATTAAAAAAGATACTACAGCTAATAATATAGAGCTTTCTGATTATTTTGATTTTATGAAAAATTATATGAATATTGAAATAAAAGATAATTTGGTTCTTCATAAAGACAGTCTTTTCTGTGTACCTGAACTTTTAGATTTAAAGGGATTAAGAGTTATGAGAAGTGGTTTATTTCTTGGAAATTTAAAAACAAAGAGATTTGAGCCAAGTCAAGCCTTTGCGATGACTCTTAAAAAAGAAGATGCCAAGATAACAGTTGATTTTGACCTTGAAGATGAAAATTTAAAAAGGTATTTAAGAGGTGAAAGTTTTACTGTAGATTGTAATGACGGTTGGGCTTTAGTTTGTGTAAACAGCTATCCTATTGGTTGGGGTAAGGTACAAAAGGGCAGACTGAAAAATAAATATTTGCCAAGCTGGATGAATTAGGAGTTTTTATGGAAAAGAAATATAATGTTTTAAAGTGTGTATATACTGATATATTTTTATGGTTTGTGTTTGTATTACCGATTTTGTTTGTTGTTGTATTATTTTTACTTGGTGATATAAAAACTACTACAGGCGCTTATATAATATCATCTGTTTACTTTGGAATTGAGTGTTTGTTGTTACTTGGTTATGTAGTTTTTAAATTTATATATGGAATAAAAAATATAATATTTGCCGTTAATTTATATAGAAATAATGATGAAGATACTCTTTTTAAATATGCTAAAAAAGCTAAATATGGTGCAATATGGATTTTTGTCATTAATTTTATATTAAATTTCTTTGTTTGGTTTATTCTTGCGGTTGGTACTAGAGGTATGATTATATTTGGAGCTTTTATTATTATTTTTTTAATTATTGCAATGACTTATCTTGATGTTTTGTTTACATCTTGCTTTGCTATAGCTTTAATTTTATTAAAGAAAGTGAAAGGTGAAGTGACTTTAAGTTTTACAATATTTAATATTATATTTTTATTATGCTTTGTAATTGATGTTTTAGACACAATTTATTTGCATATAAAATTTAGAAAAAAAGAGAAAATTAATGAGGTGTAAAAATGGATTTTTTACCTATAAATATGGAAGAAGCTAAAAAAAGAGGTTGGGACGAGGTTGATTTTGTTGTAATAACAGGAGATGCTTATATTGACCACCCATCTTTTGGAGCTGCTATTATAGCAAGACTTCTTGAAAGCAGGGGATATAAAATAGGAATAATTGCCCAGCCAAATTGGAGAAATACTGATGATTTTATGAGGTTTGGAAAACCCAGACTTTCTTTTTTAGTTACAGGTGGAAATATTGATTCTATGGTTAATCATTATTCTGTGGCAAAGAAAAAAAGAGATAAGGATTTGTATTCACCGGGAGGTGAAAGTGGTCACAGACCTGATAGGGCAACTATTGTATATTGTCAGAAAATAAGAGAGGCTTATGGCAATAGTGTGCCTATTATGATTGGTGGAATTGAGGCAAGCCTTAGAAGATTATCTCATTATGATTATTGGGATAATAAGGTAAGACGCTCTATTTTACTTGATTCACAGGCTGATATACTTATGTATGGTATGGGCGAACATCAAATAATAGAGCTTGCAGAGGCTTTAGATAGTGGCATTGAGGCAAAGGATATTACCTTTGTAAGAGGTACTGTTTATAAAACAAAGACTTTAGAAAATATATATGATGATTATATTTTATTGCCTTCGTTTAAAGAAGTAAAAGACAGTAAAGAGGTTTATGCTAAAAGTTTTTTAAGTCAGTATGAAAATACTGATGCTATAACAGCTAAAATTTTAGTTGAGCCATATTCTGATTGTTATGTAGTTCAAAATAAACCAAGCCTGCCATTATCAACATCAGAATTTGACAATAGCTACGGTCTTAATTATATGAGAAATTATCACCCTATTTATGAAGAAAAGGGTGGTGTTCCTGCTATTGAAGAAGTAAAATTCAGTATAATTAGTAACAGAGGTTGTTTTGGCAGTTGTAATTTTTGTGCCTTAGCTTTTCATCAAGGCAGAGTTATTCAAGCAAGAAGTCACCAGTCTATAATAAGAGAGGCTGAAAAAATAACTTGGGAGCCTGATTTTAAAGGCTATATTCACGATGTAGGTGGTCCAACTGCTAATTTTAGACAGCCTGCTTGTGATAAACAGCTAAAGTTTGGTGCTTGTAAGGATAGACAATGTCTTTTCCCTACAGGGTGTAAAAATTTGAAAGTTGACCATACAGATTATGTTAAACTTTTAAGAAAATTAAGAGAAATTCCGAGAGTTAAAAAGGTTTTTGTTCGTTCAGGAATAAGATATGACTATCTTATTTATGATAAAGACGAAACATTTTTTAATGAATTATGCAAATATCATGTAAGTGGACAGCTTAAAGTTGCCCCAGAGCATATTGTACCTAGAGTTCTTGAAAAAATGGGCAAGCCATCAAGACAGGTTTATGATAAATTTACAAAGAAATTTTATGAAATTAATAAGAAAATAGGTAAAGAGCAGTATCTTGTGCCATATCTTATGAGCTCTCACCCTGGAAGTGATTTAAAGGCTGCTGTGGAGCTTGCCGAATATCTTAGGGATTTAGGCTATATGCCTGAACAGGTACAGGATTTTTATCCTACTCCCGGAACATTATCTACCTGTATGTTCTATACAGAGCTTGACCCTAGAGATATGACAAAGGTATATGTACCTAAAACTCCTCACGAAAAAGCTATGCAAAGAGCTTTGATACAGTATAGACTGCCAAGAAACTATGACCTTGTAATGGAGGCTTTAAAAAAGACGGGAAGAACAGATTTAATAGGTTATGATAAAAATTGTTTAATAAGACCTAAAAAATCATCATCTACAAATTATGGTAAACAAAATAATAAAACTACAGAAAAACCTAAAAAGAAAAAGGTTATTAGAAATATTCACAAAAAGAAGGCAAAATAATGATTTCATTTATTAAAAAAGAGGCTGTATTTGTTATATCTATGATATTGGCTTTAGTTTCGGTTTTTATTATTCCTCCCGATTTAGAATATTTAGGCTATATTGATTTTAGAGTAATTTGTTTGTTATTTGTATTAATGAGTGTTGTGGCAGGTTTTAAGCTACTAAGGGTATTTGAAGTAATATCAAATGCTATAGTAAATAAAATAAGTAATTTAAGATATTTGGTGATGGTTTTATGGATGCTATGCTTTTTTATGTCTATGGTTATAACAAATGATGTGGCACTTATTACTTTTGTACCCTTGGCTATTTTAACATTAAATATGACTAACAATAATAAGTATATTATTTATACTGTTATATTGCAAACTATTGCTGCAAATATGGGAAGTATGCTAACACCTATGGGAAACCCTCAAAATTTATATTTATATTCCTATTTTAATGTAGATACATTGGAATTTTTTAAGATTACCATACCTGTTATAGTTTTAAGTTTTATTTTGCTTTTAATATTTAGTATATTTGTTCCAAATACTAAAATTAATGTAAATACAAGGAATTTAAAACTTGAAAAAGACAGAAAATTATATTTATATTTGATTTTAGCTTTGTTGTCATTACTTGCAGTATTTAAAGTTATTGATTATAAAATAGTTACTATAATTACATTTTTATCTGTTTTTATAATAGATAGAAGAACTTTAATGAGGGTAGATTGGTTTTTGCTTTTAACCTTTATATTTTTCTTTATATTTGTTGGAAATATTGGCAGAATAACATTTGTTGTGGATTTTATTTCAAAAATTATATATGAAAAAGAACTTATAATTTCAGTAATAGCTTCTCAATTTATAAGTAATGTACCTGCTGCCGTAATGTTAAGTGGCTTTACAAATAATTATAAGGCTTTAATACTAGGTACTGATATTGGTGGTTTAGGCACCCTTATTGCATCTTTAGCAAGTCTTATATCATTTAAAATATATTCACAGATTAAAAACAGCAATACTACAAAATATTTGCTTGAATTTACTGTTATAAATGTAATTTTTATTATAATTTTGTTGACAGTTTTTATCTTTTGTTATAAGATATAGTTAATTATTATTTTTTGGGAGGTTTTACAAATGTACGATTTAGATTGTGTTAAGAAAATCGATCCTGCTGTTGCTGATGCAATAGAGCAAGAATTAACAAGACAAAAACAAAATATTGAACTTATTGCTTCTGAAAATATTGTTTCAAAGGCAGTTATGGCGGCTATGGGTTCTGTTCTTACTAATAAGTATGCAGAGGGTTATCCTGGTAAGAGATACTATGGTGGCTGTGAAAAGGTTGATATAGTTGAAGAATTAGCAAGAGAAAGAGCTTGTAAGCTTTTTGGTGCAGAACACGCTAATGTTCAGCCTCATTCAGGTGCACAGGCTAATATGGCTGTATTTTTTGCAGTGTTAAAGCCTGGTGATACTGTTATGGGTATGAATCTTGCTCATGGTGGTCATTTAACTCATGGTTCACCTGTAAATATGAGTGGTAAGCAGTATAATATTGTACCTTATGGTGTTTCTGAA
>JBJFFW010000252.1:0-2801 GCA_051892075.1 Lachnospirales bacterium | reverse complement strand
TATTTAGATTATTCAGATGAAGTTTATGAAATGTCGGTAAAAGGCAGAAGTCTTTTAACAGGTTTACCTGCCCCACTTACTATTAATTCAAGACAGGTTGTAGATGCTTTAAGTGAGCCTATAGATACCATAATTGATGCAGTGAGAGTTACCCTTGAAAAGACTCCTCCTGAATTAGCATCAGATATAATTGAAAACGGTATTTATCTTACAGGTGGCGGTGCACTTTTAAGAGGACTTGATAAACTTATTTCTAAAGAAACAGGTATGCCTGTGCATATTGCTGAAGAACCTCTTAATTGCGTAGCTAAAGGCACAGGCAGAATTATTGAGGATATTACAATATTAGATAAACTCAGTTTATCTAACAGAAGAACCATAATGTAAGGAGAAATATAATAATATGTCTAAAAAACAAAAATCAATTATTATTATATTAGCATTAGTATGTATGGCTTTAGCTGCATTATCTATTGACAGAGAATCCCCTACTGTTGTTGAAAACAGTGTTGGTTCAATAATAGAGCCTGTGCAGGAGGCAAATACTGATTCTATGAACTGGTTTAATAGAGTTATTAAGTATTTTTCAAATCAAAATAAACTTATAAATGAAAATAAGGAATTAAAAGATGAATTGTTAAAGTCAAATGCAACATTAAACAGACTTAATCTTGTGGAACAGGAAAATGAAGAATTAAGTAATTTATTGGGAATGCAGAAAAGATACACTCAATATGAAACTGTAGGTGCTCAAATTATTGCTAAAGACCCTGGAAATTGGTATTCTACATTTACAATTAATAAAGGTTCTGCAGATGGACTTGAAAAAAATATGGTCGTAATTAATGAAGATGGTTTAATTGGAAAAATCAGCGAGTGCGGATATAATTATTCAAAGGTAATTTCTATAATTGATGATTCAGATGCAGTAAGTGCTCAAAGTGTAAGAACTGCTGATATAGGCTATATTACAGCAAATTATCAGCAAGAGGGATATTGCAGAATGCAGTATTCTGATGATACTATGGATATTTTAGTTGGAGATGAACTTGTAACATCTCATTTAAGTCAAATATTCCCACAGGGTATTACTATAGGTTATGTAAGACAGCTTTCATCAGATGAAAATAGTCTTGCAAAATATGCAACTATTGAGCCTGCTGTAGATTTTTCTAATTTAAAATATGTATTAGTTATTAATCATAATTTTTCTAAAGAAAATAAAGAATAATAAGAGGAAATTATGAAACAAATTATATATTTATTTTTGGTTTTAATTATTTTTATAATTCAGACAACCTTTTTAAATGTAATTTCTATTGTTGGGATTAAACCAAATATTTTACTTTTGCTTGTTATAACAATAGGCTTTTTAAAAGGCGAAAATGACGGACTGTTTGTTGGCTGTTTAGCCGGATTATTACACGACAGTTATTTTGCAACCTACATAGGCGGGAATATATTTTTATATGGAATAATAGGTTTTCTTGTAGGCTATTTATGCAGAGATTTCTTTAAAGGCAATGTAGTAACACCTTTACTTGTGGCAGCAGTAGCTACAATGTTTTATGGAATAGGCTCATTTGTGCTTATTATATTATTAAGAGGATTTACAAATATAGGATATTATATGTTTATAAGAACAATACCTGAGGTTATATATAATTGTCTTTTTATGATAATAGTATATGCTATTGCTTTTAGCATAAATAGCAGGCTTGAAACAAAGGTCAAGCACAAACGAAAGGTTTTTTAAATTGGGTAAGTGTATATGAATGATTTTATAAAAAGAATTTTTAATCATGATAAACTTAGGTTATATATTTTTTCTATTGTAGTAGCAATTTTATTCTCAATACTGGTAATAAAGCTTTATACCCTTCAAATTATCGACGGTGATTACTATAGCCAAGAAGTTACAGGCACAACACTTAGAGAAGTTGAGGTTAACGCTTCAAGAGGTTCAATATATGACAGATACGGCAGAGTGTTGGCTACAAACGAAGCAGCCTATGCTGTTAATATAGACCCTAGTATTGGCGTAGAAAATATGAATGATATTTTGGTAAATTTAATCAATTTACTTGAAGAAAATAATGAAACTATAGATGTTAGTTTACCTATAACATCTACTCTACCAAGGACTTTTGTTTTCGACGGAAGCGAAAGTAGAGAAAAAAGATGGAAAGAGGATATGTCATTAGATACTGATTTAGACGCAAACGATGCTTATGAAAAATTAAAGGAAAATTTTGAAATAGATAGCAGTTTATCTGATGATATGGTTTATAAAATTCTGTCAATAAGGTGTGAACTATATAAAAACAGATATTCAAAATATATTCCTGTATCAATTTCATATAATGTCAGTGAAAAAACAGTAGCAGCAATACAGGAACAAACATCTATATATCCTTGTGTTTTTATTGACACTCAATCATCAAGAGTTTATCCTATGGGCAAATATTTATCTCATATTATAGGTTATACAGGTAAAATTACAGATACTGAATTAGAAAATAATCCTGATAAATATTCATTAAATGATTATATAGGAAAAGATGGTATAGAAAAAGCCTTTGAAGAAAATTTAAAAGGTGTTGACGGCTCTCAATATATTGAAGTTGACAGTTCAGGAAGAAGGATTGCTGTAGTTGAAAACGAAGGTAACGATTCTCAGTCAGGTGGAAATGTATATCTTACAATAGATGCAGAGCTTCAAAAAACAATATATGATGCATTAGAAGATGAATTATTAAGAATACAGCTAAAAAGATTATCCGGTGGAGATTATTCATATA
>JBJFFW010000251.1:0-2802 GCA_051892075.1 Lachnospirales bacterium | reverse complement strand
GCTCTACCTCTAAAACAGCATTTAAAGAAGCTATTGCAATTTCAATCATTTCATCATTAGGATTTTTAGTTGAAATAAACTGCATTAAAATACCCGGTGCACTAATAATATCTACAAATAAGTTATCATGAGAGCCTGCATATTTAATAAGCTCATAAGAAATACCTGCAATTACAGGAGATAAAAGTATTCTTGATATTATTCTAAGCCATATTATATCAGTATTTAAAAAATAAAATACAATCATACCAACTATCATAATAATAGCTAAAAAACTTGTGCCACATCTTTTATGAAGTCTGGAATTTTTCTTAACATTTTCAACAGTTAAAGGCAAGCCTTTTTCAAAGGTGTTAATGGTTTTATGCTCTGCACCATGATACATAAGAACTCTCTTAACATCTTTCATCTGTGCTATAAGTATAAGATAAATAACAAAAATCATAATTCTTATAATACCTTCAAATACTCCGAGATATTCATTATGACTTCCAAAAAAGCCATTTAAAAACTTAGCTACGGCAGCAGGCAGTGCCATAAATATACCTACACATAAAATTACAGATATAAAAACACTTACATAAATAAGATAATCTGCAAGTTTATCACCAAACCTATTTTCAAGCCATTTTTCAAACTTGCTTTCTTCATCATACTCAATTTCATCAAGTCCTGCAAGTTCAGCAGACCTTTTTGTAACTTTCATACCTACCACAAGACTGTCAATAAAACCTACCACACCTCTAATTAAAGGAAGTTTATACCATGAAGGTCTTTCACTTGATGTTTTAATTTTAGTAGTTTCAACACTTATAGATTTATCGGGTTTTCTAACAGCAAGAGCATAAACGCCCTTTCCTCTCATCATTACACCCTCTATAACTGCCTGTCCTCCTATACCCTTGCCACCTTTAGGGCAACCTTTGTTATTACTCATATTTCCTCCTAAATTATAAGTTAAGCTTAGATAATTTTTCATTAATTTCCTTTGTCTTAACCATAATATCACCAATCTTTGCTGTTACCTTGGCATACTCTGTTTCTCCATTTACAGCTTCCTGTAAAACTGAAATAAGCTGAAGCTGTGTGTTAAGATTTTCAATAGCAAGTTTTTCAAACTCCTCAAATTTTTCTCCACAATCAATATCTTCAATATCATTAATGGCATTAATTATAAGCTCTTTTGATTTTTCAAGCATTTCACCTGTTTTTTTAATATTGGTTCTTGAATCATCACTATTTAATGTATTAAGCTGAGAGATAGTTTCATCAATATAGCTTAAAGGCTCTATAGCCTCTTTATACTGCTTTACATAACCATCAAGCTGCAAAGCATATTCAGCACCGGAATTTGTAATAATTTCTGCTACCTTTGAATTAGCATTCCACTTAACCTCTGCACCTGTTGCATCAGCAACGGCTCTTAAAGGAATCATCATCCAGCCATTAATAATCTGAGCAGGAACATCAATAGATTTTTGAATATTATTAACAATTATATATTTTTTCTCACTTCTAATTGAAATTTTACTTCCGCCTTTAGTTAAAATAGCAGCTTTTAAATTAGCATCCCAACCTATTTCATAGCCCATTTTTTCAAAAAGACCTCTCAAGGGAATAAGGGTTCTGTTATTTACAACTGTAGGATAAGCATTGTCAAACTCAACAAGTTCTCCATTAAGTGTAACACTAACATTTTTTGAAGCACCAAAAGCACTTATATTAAGGCTTGTTGCTGCAATTATGCCACATAATAGTACACATATTTTTTTAAGCATATTTACACACTCCTTTATCATATATTAAACCACAAAATCATCAAAATTACAATAGTTTATGGCAAAATATTTTTCTGTAAAAAAATAGAGCCTAAAAAAGCTCTATTTAAAATTATTTATTTATATATTTTCTTTTTGTAGCAAGACCGCCTCTTATATGTCTTTCAGCCTTATTTATTTCAAGAATTTTTCTGACATCTTTAGCAAGCTGAGGATTTATTGAAACAAGTCTGTCAGTTAAATCTTTATGAACTGTAGATTTGCTAATTCCAAACCTTTTGGCAGTTTCTCTAACAGTAGCCTTGCTTTTTATTATATATTGCCCTACCTCTATTGCCCTTTGCTCTATATAGGCCTTCAAAATAAGCCCTCCCTTATATTAACCTATTGCAATATATGAGAAGAACTTATGATTTTAGAACAATTATTTATCAAGTTTAGCTATGGCTTCTTCTAAAGCATTAGCTATCTGGTCAGGACAAGATGTATTTTTATAGCCACAGGTAAGACCCTGTAATCTTGGAATAACATCTTCTGCTTTTGCTCCCTTTAAAAGAGCCATAATTCCTTTGAGATTGCCGTCACAACCTCCAATAACCTTAATATCTTCAATAGTATGGTCAGGATTAATATCAATTATGGTTTCCCTTGAACATACTCCCTTATTTTTATAAGTATACTGCAAAATAGCCACCTCCATAAAATAAAAAAAGTACCATTTTCAAAAAACGGTACTCATAAGCGCGAGACGGGATTCGAACCCGCGGCCCTCGCCTTGGCAAGGCGATGCTCTACCACTGAGCCACTCGCGCATACAGGGGCGGAAGGAATCGAACCCTCCTCTGGAGTTTTGGAGACTCTTATTCTACCGATGAACTACGCCCCTATATTAAGTTGTTTCAAACAGCTTTTATAGAATACCACAGTATGACATATTTGTCAAGTATTTTTTGCATAATTTTTTTTAATTAAAAATTGCAAGTTTAATTGTCGCACTTTTTTTAAAATTTAAGTGAAAATTTCT
>JBJFFW010000250.1:0-2816 GCA_051892075.1 Lachnospirales bacterium | reverse complement strand
AAAATCATAGGAGGCCTAAAATTATGGCAAAAAAAGAAGTTTACAAAGTAAAACCAATGACAGAGGGAAAGAGGAACATCATAAGCCGAGAGTTTAGTATGAATTTCATAGGTCATACAAAAGCAAGACCCGGTCGAGAGATGCACTTAGTTGATGATTACCTAGACATTGATGATAACTAAAGAATTAAGTCTGTAAACCATAAGATAAACGGCGGTATTCACACAATGAGCTGTACCTTGGAAAATTTGTAAGGTGATGAATATGCTTAAACTGATAAATAAAATTTACAGAAAAGATAAGGTAACACTTGATTTAATAAATGCTGTTAAAATCAAACTAATATCTGTAGAGAATAAAATAAATGACTTATATAGGCAAATATTCCATGACTATGCTACTTGGCATTTTGAAATCAAAGAGTCTGAAATGGGTTTAAATAAAAAGCTCGATGACATTGATAAAAGACGAGCCTATATCTGAACTAGACTCCTCGCCACAGGAATAGCTACAAAGGCACTTCTTGAAAGCACAGCCCACACCGTTCCGGGAGTAAAGACTGAAATTGAGTTTGAAAATATGACCGTTATACTTAGCTTTTTAAATGTCAAAAATAATAAATACCTCAGCGTAGTGAAACGCTCTATTGAAGATATGATACCTTACCACCTTGACTTGATGCTAAAATATGACCATGTGAATTAGGGTAAGCTAAAGGGTGTTACTTGGCAAAAGGTACAGCCTTATACTTGGGGGAGTGTTTCACAAAGTGTAAGTGGTACAATTTTAGGTGGACTTGATGATGATTTTGATTAAAACTTAACTAAAAAAAGGTTAAAATTATTATTGACTTTTTGATGAAATATGTATATAATAACTCTTGAAAGGAGTGTTTACAATGACATATACTAAATTTGGCGAATTTGTACGAATATTACGCATCAAGAATCATGAGATTATGGGTGATATGGCTAATTTTTTGGATACATCTTTACCTTTTTTATCAGCCGTTGAAAATGGTAAGAAAAATGTTCCAAAGAGTTGGATTAATAAAATTGTTGAGCATTATAATCTTGATGAATCTGAAAAAGCAGAATTAGAACAAAGCATAGAAGATTCTAGAACTCAGATGAAAATATCTCTTGCAAATGTTTCAACACCCAAAAGAGGTATGGCGCTACAATTTGCACGCTCATTTGAAAATATGGATGATGAAACGGCTAAAAAAATTATTGAAATTTTAGAAAATGGAGGTAAATGAATGGACTATATTACAAAGCCAACAACCAGAGAAAATCTCAGAGATTTATCGGTAGTATTTAGATATTTGTTTGAGGTTAATTTATCAGATAAATTTCCTGTGTTGTCGGCTTTAGAAAAGGTTGTTTTTGTATTTGAGGGTACAAATGTTGAGATTTTAGAGGATTCAAAATTGCCAACCAATGTTCCAGCTCGTTGTTATCCTGATGAAAATGGAAATTTTACTATTGAAATCAAAAATTCAGTATATTTAGGAGCAATGAACAAAGATATTGGAGCTTATAATGGATTTATATGTCATGAATTATGTCATGTTTTTCTTTATAAAATAGGATATACTCCTATATTCAATAGGCAATTTAATAACAACAAAATTCCGGCTTACTGTAGTGTAGAATGGCAAACAAAGGCATTGTGTGGAGAAGTGATGATGCCATATGAAGAAACGAAAAAACTTAGTGTAAAACAAATTATGGACAAGTTTGGAGTATCTAAAGGGTTTGCAATAACTAGAAAAAAATATTAAATAAAATAGAACATATTAAAATGTTGGTGGCACAACAAAATAATATGTTCTAAGTTGGATATGCTAAAAGCATAAACTATACAATTTAATTTTAGCATATCCATAAATTAAATGCAACTATTTTTTAAAATTTAATTTATGGAGGAATTATGTTAGAAAAAGAAAAATTAAATAATTGTAATGATGTGTTTCGTTCTTTTTTAGTCAAAAATGCAGATTATTCTGGTGAAATTGAGTTACCAATAATCAGAACGAGTGTATTAATACCAAATAGAGTTATAACTTTTTCAAAGGCTATGGCTAAAGGTATGAGTGATTATGACCAGTGGGTTATTTTTTATGAACACGATAAAAATTTTGAGAGATTGTGGAATACACCTAATAAATATTTGGCTAAACTGAAAAAATTTAATGGTGTAATATCTCCTGATTTTAGTTTGTATAGAAATATGCCATTGGTTATGCAAATGTGGAATACATATAGAGGACGAGCATTAGCGACATGGTTACAAGATAATGGTGTTCAAATAATACCTAATGTTCGTTTTAATGATGAGAGAACATATAAATTTTGTTTTTGTGGCATTGAAAAAAATTCTACTGTTGCAGTTGGTACTCATAGTTGTATTAAGAAAAATATAGATAAAAAGTATTTTAAGAATGGTTTAGAAGAGCTTGTTAAAAGATTATCTCCTAAAAATATAATTGTATATGGTGCTGCTCCTGATGACATATTTAAACCCTATAAGGATAAGGGAATAAATATTATAAATTTTGAAAGTGAATTTTCAAAATCTCGAAAGCAGGTGATTGCTTAATGGGAGCAGGAGGTGGTGGAAATTTCGGGAATACAAAAGGAAGTAAAGATTTATATACAGGAACTTCTAAAAGAGATGCTTTAGAAAATGTTAAAAATTTACCTCAAAGTATACAGAAAAGTGTGAAATCCTTTTTTAAAGGAAGCTCAAATAATTACAATAAATACTGGGTTAGTAGAAATAGTGATGGAACATATACTGTTAAAATGAAA
>JBJFFW010000249.1:0-12887 GCA_051892075.1 Lachnospirales bacterium | reverse complement strand
GAAGGTCATTTGTGCATACAAGAGGAATACCTGTTTCCTTATTTATTCTCATAAGTGCCGTATTAACCTCTCTTTGTTCAGTCATACCATGGTCTTGAAGTTCAAGATAAAAATTATCCTCACCAAAAAGATTATAATATTTTATAGCTTCTTCCTTTGCTCTTTCATATCCCACTTTAAGCACATTTCTTGCAACAGGACCTGCAAGGCAGGCACTTAGAGCTATTAAACCCTCGTGATATTTTTCAAGTATCTCCCAGTCAATTCTTGGCTTATAATAAAAACCCTCCGTAAAGCCTAAACTTACAAGTTTTATAAGGTTTTGATAGCCTTTTTGGTCCTTACATAAAAGCACAAGGTGATAATAAAAGTTATCCTTTGTATTTTCCTTATCAAATCTTGATTTACTTGCTACATATACCTCACAGCCAATAATTGGCTTAATTCCTACATCTTTGGCTGCTTTATAAAAATCAATTACACCATACATTACACCATGGTCGGTAATTGCAATAGAGTCCATATTAAGCTCTTTTGCTCTTTTGACAAGCTCTTTAATTTTAGATGAGCCGTCAAGAAGGCTGTATTCAGTATGTACATGAAGATGTGTAAATTGTCTGTTCTCCATATTTCTCCTCCCATTTTGCAATATTTGATATTAATAGTATAACACAATCAAACTTTTTTTCAATTATTTATTTAAAATCTCTTTACAATTTATATTTTTATGATATACTTTATCTAAATAAAGTTTAGAGGTGTAATTATGTGTTTATGGAAAGATAAAATTAGAGATATAGAGCCTTATGTTCCCGGGGAACAGCCACAAATTAAAGATATAATTAAGCTTAATACTAATGAGAGTCCATATCCTCCCTCACCTAAGGTAATAGAGGCTTACAAAAATTTTGATTATAATAATTTAAGACTTTATCCAAGTTTTGTCTGCAAAGAATTAAAGGACGCTTTAGGTGAAATTTATAATGTTAAAAATAATGAGATTTTTTTAGGTAATGGCTCTGATGAAGTCCTTGCTTTAGCTTTTATGACATTTTTTAATTCAGATAAGCCTGTAATTTTTCCTGATATTACATATTCTTTTTATGATGTTTGGTGTAATCTTTATAAAATTCCTTATAAAAGAGCTGAACTTGATAATAATTTTAATATTGTTAAAGAGGATTATTATGAGGAAAATGGCGGTGTTGTAATTGCAAATCCTAATGCTCCTACAGGTGTTTTTATGGAGCTTGATATTCTTGAGGATATAATAAGGAATAATCAGGATGTAATTGTAATTGTAGATGAGGCTTATGTTGATTTTGGCGGTAAAAGTGCTGTTGATTTAATTAAAAAATATAAAAATTTAGTTGTAGTTCAGACTTATTCAAAATCAAGAGCTTTAGCAGGCATAAGAGTAGGCTATGCTATGGCTGATAGTAAACTTATAGATGCTATGGAGGCTGTTAAAAACAGTTTTAACAGCTACACTATTAATTCTCTCTCTAATGTTATAGCTACAGAATCAGCAAAGGATATTAGCTATTTTAATGAATGTATAGAAAAAATTGTTTTATCAAGAGAGTGGACCATAAAAGAATTAGAAAAACTTGGCTTTGATACTTTGCCAAGTAAGTCAAATTTTATTTTTACTACAAATAAAGAAATTGATGCTGAAAAATTATTTAACTTTTTAAGAGAAAATAAAGTTATTGTCAGATATTTTAATAAACCAAGAATTAGCAATTATTTAAGAATTACTATTGGTACACAGGAACAAATGGAAGTTTTAATTGAAAAAATAAAGGAGTTTTTAAATGTTTAAAAAATTATCATTAGTTTTATTTTTAGTTTTGTTAATGTCAGTTAGTGTTTATGCTGAGGGTATGACAATTTTTGAAGAATCTGATAATGTTGAAGAAGCTGCTGAAAAACTCCTTAATGGCGAAGATGTACCTGTTCTTGACCTTTTAAAGTATTCTCAGACTTCAAATGGCAAGCTTGCAAGAGCTTTGATTTATACTGAAAAGGTATATTCACAGCTTAATACTGTTGAAAAAGATATATATGATGCTATTGATGAAAATTATGAAACTGTAATGGATGGTACATCTTCTGTAGCTTTTAATACTTATTATACTGTAGGTACAGGTTATGATTATTCAACAACAGAAGGCTATGACAGCATTTTAAATGATTTGAGAGCTTATGCTGCAACAGACCTTGGTTATAACCTTGCAAGGGGTCTTTATGCCTTAACTGCTTATGATAAGCCACAGTGTTTTTGGATTGATATATCAAAAACATCTGTTTCATTAGGGGTTTACAGAACATCATACAAATCAGAAACAGGTGAAATTATGATAAGGCTTACATTTAAGCCAAGTTCAAGTTATACAAATTATTATTTTGCTGATTATTCTAATGAAGATGAAGTCAGAGCTGATTATAATAATATGCTTGCAAAGGCTGATGAAATTATTGCAACTTTCCCTGAAAATGCAACTGATTTTCAAAAATGCTATATTATAAATAACTGGCTTTTAGATAATAATAGCTATGGTAACACATCATCAAAATTTGCAACTATTGCTCCAAGTGCCTTATTATATGGTACTGATGAAGATACTGATAAACACCCTGTGTGTGAGGGCTATGCTGAGGCTTTTAAAATAATATGCGACAGAGCCGGAATAGACTGTGTTTGTGGTGAAGCCTTTGGTGATTCAGATGGTGATGGTGTACTTGATGATGGTCATAAATGGAATTTAGTAAAATTAGATGGCAAATGGTATTATTATGACGGTACTTGGAATGATTCAGGTAATTATACAACTATTTCAAGAAGAATACGATTATTTTTAATAGGTACAACTTCTATGGCTAAAATTGATGCTACTCAAACAAACAAATATTATCACGATTTAGATAAGGCACAGCTTGGTTTTAGTTTACCTGCAACACCTGTTTCCACTGATTATGTTGAAGATTTTGGAGTAGTTTATCCTTCAAGCCTTGATTTTTATTCAGACAGTAATGTTGATAAAAAAGATATTGCCTCTGCTTTAAAACAAATTGCTAATGGCAGTATTAAAATTGATATAAATAAAGATGGTAATTATAATATTTTAGATGCCGTAAAATTTATGAAATTAATGTTTAAATAGTTTTCTAAGTTGGAAAAATATTAATATTGACAAAAATAGAAAAATGTAGTAAACTAATATTAGTTAGCAAGAGCTAACTAATATTTTTAATTATAAGTTAGCTGGTGCTAACCGAAAGGAGATTTATTATGAGTATTGTAATTATTGGCGGAAATGACAGAATGGTATCTAAATATACAAATCTATGTAAAGAACATAACTGCAAGGCTAAAGTTTTCACTCAACCTGACAGTAATTTAAGAAATAAAATAGGAACTCCCGATTTAATGGTGCTTTTTACAAATACTGTATGTCATAAAATGATTACAACTGCCGTACAGCAGGCTCAAAAGCATAATATTAAGGTTTTGCGTTCTCATAGTTCATCGGCATCAGCTCTTAAAGCATTGTTAAGTGAGAATGTTTAATTACACTAAATAATTAGAAAATGACACTTTATAATAAACTAATTTTAGACAATATTTCTCAACAGATAATAATTATTAATTTTATGTAAAAAATTTAGTTAATTTGTTGACAACAGAGCTAAAGAGTGTTATATTTATCTTGTTTTTGTTAATACTATTTTTAGTGGACAAAAAAGATATGGTATTCTTATTTATTACAGGAGGAAATAAAATGAAACCTGAATGGAGAGGATTTAATCGTGGCGTTTGGGAGAAAGAAATAAATGTCAGAGATTTTATTCAGAAAAATTATACACCTTATGATGGAGATGACTCTTTCCTTGTAGGTCCTACACAGAACACTAAGGATTTATGGGTACAGGTTATGGACTTATCTAAAAAGGAAATGGAAGCCGGCGGTGTTCTTGATATGGATACAAGAATTATATCCACTATTACATCTCATAAAGCAGGCTACCTTAATAAGGATAAGGAAACTATTGTAGGTTTCCAGACTGATAAGCCTTTTAAGCGTTCTTTACAGCCTTACGGTGGTATAAGAATGGCAGTTAAAGCTTGTGAGGACAATGGTTATAAGGTTGATGAAGATATAGTAGAGTTTTTCACTAAGCATAGAAAAACTCATAATGCAGGTGTTTTTGATGCTTATACACCTGAAATGAGAGCTTGTCGTTCAAGCCATATTATTACAGGCTTACCTGATGCTTACGGCAGAGGTAGAATTATTGGTGATTACAGAAGAATTGCCCTTTATGGTGTAGACAGACTTATTGAAGATAAAATTGACCAGAAAAATTCTACAAGAGTTATTATGTATTCTGATGTTATCAGAAACAGAGAAGAACTTTCTGAACAGATTAGAGCATTGGAAGAATTAAAGAAACTTGGCGAAATTTACGGTTTTGATATTTCAAAGCCTGCCACAAATGTTAAGGAAGCTATTCAGTGGACTTATTTTGGTTATTTAGCTGCTGTTAAGGAGCAAAATGGTGCTGCAATGAGCCTTGGCAGAACTTCTACTTTTATTGATATTTATGCTCAAAGAGATTTAGAGGAAGGTACATTTACTGAAGAACAAATTCAGGAATTTGTTGACCACTTTATTATGAAACTTCGTCTTGTTAAGTTTGCAAGAACTCCTGAATACAATGCACTTTTCTCAGGTGACCCTACTTGGGTAACTGAGTCTATTGGTGGTGTTGGTATTGACGGCAGACACATGGTTACAAAGATGAGCTTTAGATACCTTCATACTTTAGAAAACTTAGGTACTGCTCCGGAGCCTAACCTTACTGTTTTATGGTCTACAAGACTTCCTATGAACTTTAAAAGATTTTGTGCTAAGACTTCTATTAATTCAAGCTCAATTCAGTATGAAAATGATGACCTTATGAGAGTTTACCATGGTGATGATTATGCTATTGCTTGTTGTGTATCCTCTATGAGAGTTGGTAAGGAAATGCAGTTCTTCGGTGCAAGAGCTAACCTTGCTAAGTGTCTTCTTTACGCTATTAATGGTGGTGTAGATGAAATTTCTAAAAAACAGGTAGGTCCTAAGTTCAGACCTATTACAAGTGAATATCTTGATTTTGATGAAGTTATGGACAAATATAGAGATATGATGAAGTGGCTTGCTAAGGTTTATGTTAATGCCCTTAATATTATTCATTATATGCACGATAAGTATTGCTATGAAAGATTACAAATGGCTTTACATGATAAGGAAGTAACAAGATGGTTTGCAACAGGTATTGCAGGTCTTTCAGTTGTGGCAGACTCCCTTTCAGCTATTAAATATGCTAAGGTTAAGACTGTAAGAGATGAAAATGGCATTGTTGTAGATTATGAAGTAGAGGGTGAGTTCCCTAAATATGGTAATGATGACGACAGAGTAGACGAAATAGCATCAGATATTGTTCACGAATTTTTACAGTATGTTAAAGGTAACCATACTTACAGAGGCGGTAAGCCAACAACTTCTATTTTAACTATTACTTCAAATGTTGTATATGGTAAGAACACAGGTGCTACTCCTGACGGAAGAAAAGCAGGTGTGCCATTTGCTCCAGGTGCTAACCCAATGCACCACAGAGATTCTCATGGTGCTGTAGCCTCTTTATCTTCTGTATCTAAACTTCCGTTTAGAGATGCACAAGACGGTATTTCAAATACATTCTCTATTATTCCTGGTGCTTTAGGTAAAGACGACCAGATTTTTGCCGGAGATTTAGAGATTGATTTAGATTTAAACAAATAAAAGGTGATTAATTTGGATAAAGAAAAACAAATTGATGATTTAGTTAATATGATTGACTCCTTTATGGCTAATAATGGAGGTCATATGAATGTAACTGTTGATAAAAATGGCAAAATCAACACTGATACAGAAGAAGTTGATGATGTCACTGTAAAAACAATGAATTCCCTTGATTGTGCCATGGGCGACCTTGCTTGCAATGTGCCTACACTTTTTGAGGGACTAGATGAGGAGGAATAAAAATGTCTAACGAAGCTCAAATTGATAATCTTGTATCTATGCTTGATGGTTACGCTGAAAAAGGCGGTCATCACTTAAATGTTAATGTATTTACTAAGGAAACTTTACTTGATGCACAGGCTCATCCTGAAAAATATCCACAGCTTACTATTAGAGTTTCAGGCTATGCCGTAAACTTCAATAAGCTTACTAAGGAACAGCAGGATGAAGTTATTTCAAGAACTTTCCACGACGCATTATAATTAGTTTTAATTAAAGGAGGCGAGTATTTGCCTCCTTTATATGATTTTGGGAGTTGAAATAAAAATGTTTGGCTATATTCATTCTATAGAAACCTTTGGCACAGTTGACGGCCCCGGTGTAAGGCTTGTAGTGTTTACTCAAGGCTGTCCTATGAGGTGCCTTTATTGCCACAATCCTGATACTTGGGAAATAGGAAAGGGCAAAAAAGTCGAAATTGATGAAATTTTAAAGGAATATGAAAAAAATAAGAGCTTTTACAGAACAGGTGGAATTACTGTTACAGGAGGAGAACCTTTAGTTCAGATAGACTTTGTAACAGAGCTTTTTAAAAAGGCAAAAGAGAAAAATATTCATACCTGCCTTGATACATCAGGCATTACTTTTAGTGAAAATACAAGGGATAAATTTGATATTTTAATTAAATATACAGACCTTATAATGCTTGATATTAAACATATTGACCCTAGTGAACATATTAAACTTACAGGGCAAAAACAGGATAATATTATAGCTTTTGCAAAATATCTTAGTGATAAAAATGTGCCTGTGTGGATAAGGCATGTTGTAGTGCCAAATATTACGGATAATGAAAAATATCTGTATAGTCTTGGCAGATTTATTGGCTCTTTAAAAAATGTTAAGGCTCTTGATGTGCTTCCTTATCATAATATGGGAGTTTCAAAATATGAAAAGCTTGGTATGAAATATCCTTTGGAGGGTGTTTTGCCTATGGATAAGGAAAGGGCTATAGAATGTAAGAAAATAATATTAAATGGTATAAGAGATGAAAGAAGTGCGTAAAAAATACGCACTTCTTGTCTTATAACAGTATATTTCTGTAATCTTGACAATAAGTCCCATAAGGAGTACAATAAAATAAGATTTTAAAATTTTTATGGAGGCAGAAATGAAAAAATTAGTCTTTTTATTAACAACAATTTTAACAACAGCAATTTTTACAAGCATTTCCTATGGTGCTATGGCAAAAGATAAAATAACTCTTTTTGGTGATGATAATTTTAAAGCTGAAATTTTAAAAGACAGTACAGATACTATTGAAGATAATTCTTTTTTTGTTGCAACTGATGGTAGTGATACAAATGACGGCAGTATTTCTGCTCCATTTAAGACTGTTCAAAAAGCATTGGATAGTGTTAAGGCAGGACAGACTATTTATGTAAGAGGTGGCACATACACAGCTAATAACACCTTTACTTCATCAGGTACAGAGGGAAATTATATTACTTTAAGAAATTATCCTAATGAAACTCCTTTTCTTACAGCCACATCAAGTGGAGCTATAATTGCAACTAACGGCTGCGATTATTTAAAAATTGAGGGTCTTGAAATAGGAGGTCTTTCAGCAGATATGGCTTTTGGTATTTTGGCTAATTCTGATGAAAACCATATTATTATAAGAAATAATAATATTCATAATCTTGTTACAACAAAGCCCGGAGAAAATGAAAATGGTGAGGCAAACGGTATTTTGTTTTATGCCGAGGGTGGAACTGAAGAACTTTCAATAAATAATATTTGTATTGAGAATAACTATGTTCACGATAATACTACAGGCTGGTGTGAGTCTGTATCTGTAACAGGTAATGTGAAATATGTAAATATTATAAATAACAGAGTTGAAAATAACACTAATATTGGTATAGATTTTTATGGAAATGCAGGCTATTGTCCTGTTAAATCCCTTGACCAGCCAAGATATTGTGTTGCTGCAGGTAACACAATTACAGGCTCAATATGTTCTTATGCTGAATGTGCAGGTCTTTATGTAGACGGTGCAAGAGATATTGTACTTGAAAATAACAAGTCCTATAATAATATGTATGGTATTGAAATAGGTTCAGAGGAAGGTCATACAACTGATTATAAAGTCCAAAATATTATTGTAAGAAATAATTTGGTTTATGGAAATTCATCAGGTGGTATAAGAGTAGGGGGATATGATACAAAAACTACAGGCTATGTAACAGATACTAAAATTTATAACAACACTGTTATTAATAATGGTGAGGGTGACGGTGGCTGGAATGGTGAGCTTTGTTTTGTAAAGTGTGACGGTGTTGATGTCAGAAACAATATTGTTTATAAAGATAGTACACAATACCCTATGATTGGTGGGGATTTGGCAGCTCAATATGTTTTAAATGTTACCTTTAGCAACAATGTATTTTATAATCCTTTAGGCGAAGATGAAATTTATTTTGAATTTGCAGGGGGAAGTGCCAGTGGTATGACAGCCTTTAACAGCCAAACAGGTGGAAATGATACCTTTGGCAAGCCTGTATTTAATTCTGATTACAGTTTGCAAAAAGACTCTTATGGTATAGATATTGGCAGTAATGATGTAATAAGCTATATGGGTAATTTAGTTGATTATTTGGGTAATTACAGAGTTATAAATACAATAGATGCCGGTGCTTTTGAGTATCAGGACGGTTCTTATCCTACTGTTTCAACAACTACAGAGACAACTACGGAAACTACAACATCTCAAATTAGTGATACTCCGTCTACAGGAGGTTTTATTCATAACTTTACTGAAAATGGTATAACTTCAAGTTTTTATACGATTACAGGCAACTTATCAACAGGTAAAGGCAGTGTAACATATAAGGGACTTACACTTACTCAATGTTTAAAAATGGAGTCATCAACAAGTATTAAATTTACAAATACTAATAAAGGTAAACTTACATTAGTATTTGGTGGCTCTACAAGTGCTGTTGGGAAAAGTGTATTAATTGACAGCTCCTCTTACACCGTAGGAAGTGATAATACTGTAACTGTTGATTTAGAGGCTGGAAGTCATAGTGTTTCAAAGGGAGATTCAATTAATTTATTCTATATTTCCTATAGTGATGATAGCAGTGAATATGTAATAGGTGATGTAAATTGTGACGGAAATATAGATAAAAGTGATGTTCAAATGGTCCTTGACTATGCTTCAGGGAAGATTACATCAATTACAAACTCAAACTTAGGTGATTTTTCAGGTGATGGCAATATTACAGCCTATGATGCTTATTTAATTGGAAAAATTATTCTTGGATTAAAATAGTTTAATAAAAAAATGCTGCAAATTTTTCATTTTGCAGCATTTTTTTATCTCAATGTAATTTATTAAAGTGTAAATAACAATATAACTATGGTTTAATGTTAGCTTTTATGCCTGTAATTTTGCCTCGGTTTTTTTATTATATACTTCTTTATTTAAAGCATTATTCATTTTTGCAACAATAGTTGTGCATACAGCATCACCTGTAATATTTACGGCTGTTCTTGTCATATCAAGTATTCTGTCAATACCCATTATAAGGGCAATTCCCTCAACAGGAAGTCCTACTGAATTAAATACCATTGTAAGGGTAATAAGTCCTACACTTGGTATACCTGCCGTACCTATTGAGGCAAGAGTAGCAGTACCTATAACAGTAATATAGTCTGTCACACTAAGCTGTATTCCAAAGGCTTGAGCTACAAACACTACTGCAACACCCTGCATAATTGATGTACCGTCCATATTTATTGTAGCACCAAGAGGTATTGTAAAAGAGGAAATTCTTTTTGAAACACCCATTTTTTCATCTAAGGTTTCTATGGACATAGGTATTGTGGCATTTGAAGTTGAAGTTGAAAAGGCAAATGCCATAACAGGGAAGAATTTTTTAATAAACTTAATTGGACTTAAACCTGTAAATACTTTAAGTAAACTCATATATACAATAAATGCTTGAATAGCTAAGGCTGCAAATACAGATAACATATATTTTAAAAGAGGAATAAAGGCATCAAAGCCAATAGTTGAAAATGTTTTTGCAATAAGACAAAATACACCAATAGGTGCAAATTTCATAACAAGCATTGTCATTTCCATCATAATGTCGTTGCCCTCACTAAAAAGAGCTGTCATAGTTTCAACTCTGTCACCAAGTTTAGCAAGTATAATTCCAAGAATAAGGGCAAAGAAAATTATTTGAAGCATTGAGCCTTCTGATAAACCTGCGAAAATATTTTTAGGAATAATATTTAAAATTGTTTCGGCAAAACTAAGGCTATCTCCTCCAGATGAGTCAATAGCTGAGGCACTTTGTTCAACAGATGCCATATCAAGACCTATTCCTGGATTTATTATATTTCCTACACAAAGAGCAACAGTAATTGCCAAAGCTGTAGTTGTAATATAAAAACAAAGAGTTTTAACACCTACAGAGCCTAACTTTTTAGTATCTCCTATTGACATACTTCCACAAACTATTGATGTAAGTACAAGAGGCACAACCAACATTTGCATAAGTCTTATAAAGCCTTGACCGATGATGTATAAAAATCCGTTTATAATTATATCATCTTTTATAGAAGAACTTGGAATAATATAATTTAAAATAAGACCAAATACTGCACCTAATAAAAGTGCAATAAATATTTGGGTGGTAAGTCCTAATTTCTTTTTAGTATTATCCATTTTCTTTAACTCCTTCCAAATATTCTGCCAATGATTTTTCCCAATGAGGAAATTCATAAACACTTACAATACTCATTATAAAATTATCCAAAACCCCATAGTTTGGGCGAACAGCCGAATAAGGGTTATCCTTTGATGCTATTGGCTTAATATTAATGTGTTTATCAAGATAGTAGGCTATTTTTTCTGCCAGTTCAAATCTTGAACAAAGACCTTTGTTTGTTGCGTGATAAGTACCGAATTCACTTGTTTTCATAATAAAAAGTATAAATTTTGCAAGTTCTAATGCACTTGTTGGTGAGCCAAACTGGTCGTAGGCGGCAGAAATCTCCTTATTATTTTTTGTATCTTCTATAAATTTATTAATAAAATTATTGCCTTTGCCATAAACCCAAGAGCTTCTTATAATAAAATGCCTTTGAGTAAACTCCTTAACATAGCCTTCACCTGCACATTTTGATTTTCCATAAACAGTTTGTGGGTTAGGTATGTCAAATTCGTTGTAAGGCTTATTTTTTAAACCGTCAAAAACATCGTCAGTAGAAATTTGAACTATTTTTGCACCGCAATTTCTTGCTGCAATACTTAAATTTCTTGCTCCAATGGCATTAACTGCATAGGCAAGCTTAGGGTCTTTTTCGCAAAGGGAAATATCTGTTATTGCAGAGCAGTTTATTATAATATCAGGTCGGTTTAACTGTGAAAAATTAAGAACTTCCTCTAATTTAGTAACATCAATCTCATCTTTATCTGTATTAAGAAGCTTTAAATCTGTAGGACAAAATATTTCATTTATAGCTTTGCCAACCTGACTGTTAGCTCCACTTAGCCAAACTTTAATCATTTAAAAATTCTCCTTTGTATTTTTTATAACAGTTAAAAAGAGCTAATGCCAAAGCATCAGCTCTTTTTTATTAAGGGGCTAAAGGGAATTTGAATTCCCATTATGATTATTTCAAAATATCATCTACCAGTGATAAAATACCATCGCTTGCAGCCTTAATCTTACCCTCAACTTCGCTGTCAGTAGCACCGTTACTGCCGAAGTAAACCTTAATCTTAGGCTCTGTACCACTAGGTCTTACACAGAACCAAGTGCCGTTTTCAAGTACAAAGTAAAGTACATTACTCTTTGGTAAGCCTGTAGGAGTAACATTACCTGTAGCAACATCAGTAATAGTATCAGCCTGATAATCTCTGGCTTCAATAACCTTAACACCATCAATTTCCTTAGGAGCATCAGCTCTTAAAGTATCCATAATCTTCTTAATCTGAGCTGCACCGTCAATGCCTTTAAGAGTGATAGAAGTGATAGTTTCTTTATAAACACCATATTTCTTATAAAGTTCTAAAAGACCGTCATATAAGCTCATACCCTTAGTCTTATAGAAAGCTGCAAGCTCGCAAATAAGCATTGTAGCAAGACAAGCATCTTTATCTCTTGCATAAGTACCGGCAAGACAGCCATAGCTTTCTTCAAAACCAAACATATACTCATAACTTCCGTCAGCTTCAAATTCCTTAATCTTTTCGCCGATATATTTAAAGCCTGTAAGTACATCAAAATACTTCATACCATATTCCTTACAAATAGCCTTAGTCATATCTGTAGAAACAATAGTAGATACTACAGCACCATTAGATGGTAAAGTGCCGTTTGCTTTCTTCTGAGAAAGTATGTATTCACAAAGTAATGCACCTGTCATATTGCCTGTAAGTACCATATATTCGCCGTTTGTCATCTTAACAACAGCACCCACTCTGTCAGCATCAGGGTCAGTACCAACAATAATATCAGCACCCTTTTCCTTAGCTAAATCCATAGCTAAATCAAATACAGCCTTGTTTTCAGGGTTAGGATAACCAACAGTTGGGAAGTTTCCGTTAGGCTTTTCCTGCTGAGGAACAACATAAACATTTTTAAATCCTGCCTTAGCTAAAGCTCGTCTAACAGGCTTGTTGCCTGAACCATGTAAAGGTGTATAAACAATCTTTAAATCAGTATTTTTAATTATATCAGGATTAACAATCTGCTCTGTAACAGCTTCAAGATAAGCCACATCAATTTCAGGACCAACATACTGAATCATACC
>JBJFFW010000248.1:0-2846 GCA_051892075.1 Lachnospirales bacterium | reverse complement strand
ACACATTTTCCAAAACAAACTTTTGACTAGGACCATTAGCAAAATATCTTATCTGTTTTATCTCAGATGGCTCTTTAAGTGCTCTTATAATATCCGAAACATCAACTCCAGACCTCTTGTCTTCGACCGAGCCTATTATTCTCGCTATTAAGTGTTTTGTCCTTCCTTCAACTTCAATACCATTTGCTGTAGTTATCCCAATAATCTTATCCGAAACTTCTAAACATTTACTTTTGTATAAATTAAAGTCAGCCAACGGAGTTAATTCACCTGATTTTATTGAATTTGTATAAGCTTTAAACTGACTCCAAATCTCACTATCATTATACTTAATTTTCTGAAATTCTTCAAGGGTTTTAGGAGCATTTTTACCTAAAATATCTTTATATCTGTCAAACTGTTCTTGGTCAGCAATTTTATTTTTAGTGCTTTTCTCATAATAATCCCAAGTTTGCTGTCCTTTATCTTTTATAAATTTTTCTTTCCATTCTTTATAGTTCTTACACTTTGTATAATATGTTTCTCCCTTTTCATCTCTTGCGGCTCTCATTTCATCTTTTGTAAATTCATCATCAAAATAAGGGCAAGCTGTTCCTCTGCAGTTAGTATGTAAAGGTGGCACCGTAGTACCTATTTTATATTCACTCATAGGAAAATGCTTCCCGTCCATACTCTGACATTTTTCACAAGTATTAAAATCAAGAGTTTCGCAAACTTCAAATTCCTCAACGCCCAAACCATTGAGAGAATTTTCTACAGATAAAGCATTAAAATAAGAATACTCACTCACTATAAGCCTATTAGCAGCTCCAAGAGAAGTTTTAAATTGTTTTGCAAAAAGCTCTGTCAGATTATTAGGGTTATCTCCTCTTATAATACAATCTGTTAATTCCCTATGTAACTTATTAACAAGAGTAGGTCTGTATTTCCCCCATATCCTTTCAGAAAAATTTGTACCATCATCAGCCCAAGGCTTATTGACAATCATATTAAGCATATTATCGCCAATTTTTGCAACATCAAAAAAAGTGCTAAAGCCATTCTGAACCTCATAGCAAGTCTTATAGTAGCTGTCAGTATAAATATTCTTTATAGTCTTATCAAGGCTATCTGTCATATTACCGTACATTTTTTCACAATACTGTTGCACTCGTAATTTCAATGCCTCAAGTCTATTAATATGGAATTTTGCACTTGCATTTTCAAGCTCCTTGTCCCACAAATTAGTGATAGCATTGTCCTTACCTTTTTTAATGTATTCTTCAACATCCCAACCTAGCTCTTTGAGTTCCTTACTTTCAATAAGCCTACGGGCTTCATTGTAGCTTATTTCATTGTTAACAGCAAATCTATTGTACCAGATAACTATATCCTTTTCGATGTTTGTTAGAGTGTATCTGAAATTTTCTTCAATCTCTCTTGCTAACTTAGAGCTTTTCTTATAAGCATCTTCTTCAATTAGTGTAAATCTTTCTTTCCAGTAATCAGATGATTTCATTGTTATTTATCACCTCGTGACGGAAAGCTATAGTCATTAATATCCTTTTGTTTCTGATTTTCAATTTTCTTAAGTTCGTCCTCAATATCATTGACCCAAGGATGTTGTGCAACTATAGTTTCATCAGATAAGATACCCCTTGACTTAGCACAATTATCAATAACTTCACTTTCATTTATAAGAATATCTCTGTTAAAAATAAACTCTACAGCTTCTTTATCATAGTTCCCTCTGCTAGTCTGAGATAGATACATTTTTATAAACCACATCAATTTTTGCAAGCTTGCTTGAAATTCGCTCTCCATTTTGTTAGCGTCAAGGTCAATGTCAGAATACATACTTTGTATGTTCATTTGATTTGCATTTCCCCCAAGCCTGTCATCTTTAGCATCATAACCCATAGCATTTTCAATAATAGATTTTTTAAGTAAATCTATTATTGTTTTATAATTATCTGAATTAACTTCAATATTAAGAGTATCAACACCACCCTGTGAACCGTCGGCAGTTCTTACCTTAACAGCACCAAAGGTAGCAAGATTTCTTCTAAACTCTCCAAGATTTTCACCGTCGTAATTTTTTAGAACTAAAATACAATTTCTAGGACTTTCCTGCATACCATTCGCAAAGGTACTAATCATAATATTTAAAGCATCTTGTAACCCCTTTACCCTGTTGAGTAAAGGCACCTCATTACTGTTTGCCTTAAATACCACAAGAGGTATCTTGTTCCAAGCTAACCCAATATTATTTTTATAAAAATAAGGCACTTGCCAATCTATACCATCTGGAATTAGATTCCCTCCGTCAAGTATAAACTTGCTTATGCCCTTACTTTCGTAAACCTCAACCTTTTTCACATATTTTTCAGTATTTTTGCCCTCATATTTCAATATATCATATATTCTTATTGCATAGTCCAGTTCTGTATGTTCTGCATCTCTCCATCCCGGTATAACTTCCCAAGGATTTAACCTTTTGAAAGAGATATTCCCGTTTTCGTCATACCCTACAAATAGCCATCCAATACCACAATTAAGTGTATCCTCTCCAACTCTTAATAGCAATCTGTCAAAATCAGAGTTTAATATCTCCTTGTTTAAAATATCACTGAAAACTCTACCTTCCGTATTCGCCACAATCTGTTTACCAAGTAGGTAATTGACTTTTTGGTCAACCAATTTGCCATATTGATTATTGACAATTCTCTCGTTTGGAAGATTGGTAACTTCTGTTAATTCTCCACCTTCCCCAATAGCAGTAATTTTTCTGTAAATAATATCGTGTTCACCAACATAATATTTATATCCGTTAATCATTTGCCTTCGCTTAGGTGAAATAATGAACT
>JBJFFW010000247.1:0-2849 GCA_051892075.1 Lachnospirales bacterium | reverse complement strand
ACAGCCTGTTAAAAAAGAATATATTGAAGAAAGTAATGTTATTCAAGCTAAACTTTGTGTAGGTCTTGACTGTGATTTTGTATGTAAAGGAGAGGAATATGCAAAATTACTTGTTGCCAATGATATTTTTGGCTCAGGCTCAACCTCCCGTCTTTTTATGGAGGCTAGAGAGGGAGAAAGCCTTTGTTATTATATAAGTTCAAGAATTTTTAGGTTTAGCTCTCTTATTGGTATAGAGGCTGGAATTGATGAAAAAAATAAAGACAAAGTTATAGAGATAATAAATAATGCTCTTTATTCTATGAAAAATGAAAGCCCGACTAATGAAGAAATAAATTTATCCAAAATAAATATTATATCAAGCTACAAATCCCTTTTTGACAAACCTGAGGGACTTATGAATTTTTGGCTTAATCAGATTATGGCAAATGATAACAGAAATATTAATGAAGTAATTAATTGTATAGAGAATATTAATGATATTAAAGGTGCTTTTGATAATTTTAAGGTTGCATCTTTTTATATGTTAAGAGGTGGATTATGATAGAGGTTTATAAACTTTCAAAGGGGGCAAATTTTTATTTTGTAAATAAGCCTGGTTTTGTGGGAAAACAGGCTATGGTAGCTTTTAATTATGGCTCTTGCGACACAAATTTTAAATTTAATGATAAAAATATAAGACAGCCAAAGGGAATAGCTCATTTTTTGGAACATAAAATGTTCGAAGATAAAAATATAAATGTATTTGATGAATTTTCAAAATATGGTGCAGTTTCAAATGCTTATACTAATTTTTCTACTACAGCTTACTATTTTAACTGTAACGATAATTTCAGCCAAAATTTGTCTATATTATTACAAATGATAAGTGATTTATATGTTAACGATGAAAATGTAAATAAAGAAAAAGGCATAATTTCACAAGAAATTAATATGTATGAAGATGACCCTTACTGGCAAATATATTTTAATACCCTAAAATGCTGTTACCGACAAAATTCCGTAAGAGAAAGTGTTGCAGGAAGTATAGAAAGTATTAAAGAAATTACTCCCGATATGCTTTATAAAAGCTATGATGCCTTTTACACCTGTGATAATTGCAGTATAATTGTAATTGGTGATTTAGATTTGCAAAGTGTGGGAGAACAGTTAGAAAGAGAGTTAAAACTAAAGCCTACAAGTAATCTTGAAAAAACCAAACATTATGAAAATGGAATATACACAAAAAAACTTTCAAAACAAATGGCTGTTGATAAAACAATTTATAATATTGGCTTTAAAGAAAATAATATTGATGAAAATCTTGCTTACAGACTTTGTATAAATAACATTATTTTAAGACTTTTAACAGACAGAACCTCCTCTTTATGGTACAAACTTTATAAAGATGGTTTGGCTGATTATGATTTTGGTTACGACTATGTATCAGGTCTTGATTATGGCTGTGCCATAATAAAAGGAGAAAGTAATGATTATGAAAAAATTTATGCTGAAATAAGAGAAGAAATTGACCGTTTTATTAGTTTTGGCGTTTCTAAAAGTTTAATTAACAGATTAGTATCTTCTATTAAAAGCAGAATGATTATGGATTTTGATAATATTTCCTCTTTATCCTCTTTAATTGCAGATTGTGCTTCAAAAAATATAGAACTACTGGACATTTATGAAAATTATGGTAAAATAGATAGTACAGATATTGTTAATGCTTTAAAAAATAATTATACTGATTATGTAATTTCTGTTATTGAACCTATGTAATTTTTGGAGGCTGTTATGGATATTATTTTTCCTAATATTGGAATAAAAATTGAAAGCCTTGACAGAGTTGCTTTTTCTGTCTTTGGCTTTGATATTTATTGGTATGGCATTTTTATTTGTGTTGGTGCTTTAATAGGAGTTTGCCTTTGTGCAAAAGAGGCAGAAAGAACAGGGCAGAATAAAGATGTGTATATGGACTCTGTTTTGTGGCTTTTGCTTTTTAGCGTAGCTGGTGCAAGGGCATATTATCTTATTTTCCATAATGGCTCTCTTTCTGATTTTTTTGCTATTAGAGAGGGTGGACTTGCAATTTATGGAGGTATTATTGCAGGTGTAATCACAAGTTTTATTTATTCTAAAATTAAAAATATTTATTTCCCTAAATTTGCCGATACTGTCATAATGAGCTTACTTTGTGGACAGATTTTAGGCAGATGGGGTAATTTCTTTAATAGAGAGGCCTTTGGCAAGGCTACAAACAGCTTATTTGCAATGTGTTATAAGGTAAGTCAGGTTAATGGTGCAAAAATTGTGGGAAATGAAGTTAAGTATAATCTTTCAACCTATCCTCTTACTGTAATTGACGGAGTAAATTACATACAGGTTCACCCTACTTTTTTATATGAAAGCCTTTGGAATTTGTGCCTTCTTATATTCTTAATGTGGTATAGAAAAAGAAAAAGGTTTGACGGTGAACTTACTTTGTTCTATTTTACAGGCTATGGCATAGGCAGATTTATTATTGAATCTTTAAGAACAGACCAGCTTTTAATATTTAAAATACCTGTAAGTATGATTGTTGCAAGCCTTTCAGCTATTGTTACAGTGGTTATTGAAGTTGTAATGATAAAAAAAATAAAAAAATATGAAAAAAATGCTTGACAAAACCGAATTTATGCTTTATAATTATTTTTGTTGTTGACGAAATAACAAGTTACAACAAAATATGCAGCAGTGGCGGAATTGGCATACGCGCAAGACTAAGGATCTTGTCTGGGTTTTCTGGGTACGGGTTCAAGTCCCGTCTGCTGCATTGTGCGCGAGTGGCTCAGTGGTAGAGCATCGCCTTGCCAAGGCGAGGGCCGCGGGTT
>JBJFFW010000246.1:0-12979 GCA_051892075.1 Lachnospirales bacterium | reverse complement strand
GTTATAAAATATTTTGGCATAAACTCTCTTATGTCATAGTCAAGATTATCATAATCATAGTGTATATTATAATTTGGTTCTTCTATACATATACTTTCAACATCATCAGGACTTGGCACTCTTTTTTCAAAGCCTGTAATATCAAAGTTAAATATGCAAAATACAAATAAAACTGAAACTAAATAAATAATAGTAGGCTTTAACATTCCCTTTAATGAGGCAGATTTATTATTAAGCATAGAAGTACCTAAAAGAGCAACTAAGCCAAGAGGAATAAAACAAGCGAAGCTTCTAATACTTGCAATATTGTCAAATAAATAATAGCTAAAAAGTGAAAAACAAGCTGTAACAGTAATTACAAAAACATATCTTAATGCCTTAAATACTACTATTTCATCAAAATATTCAAGTTTTCTAATTTTATATAAAATTAAAGACACAAAAAACAAAACTATAGCTATTAATATATACCAAAGGGAACTTTTATCCCACATATTTTCTAAGCCTGCAATATAAATTTTTTCAATTAAATAATCTGTTGTATACGCATAGCCATATAAATTTGTATCAAATAAGTATTCTATCATTCCATACAGAAATGCAGGTAAAATTGTAAAGCCTAAGGTGAAAACATAAGCTGTTACTAAATTTCCTGCAATTATTGCTGAAAAAGCAGAAATTGAAAAAAACAGAAAAGCATAATTAGCTGAAGCATAAAAATACTGTGCTGCATATTTTAAGCTTATGTTATGGGTAATGCTTACTATTATGATTACAATAGTAGTAATAATAATTGGTATTGCAATTAATATAGCTCCCACTAAATAATGAGATAAAAACTGTGCTGTTCTTGAAACAGGTATGCCATGCATAGCTGATACAGAATTTGACTTATGTAAATAAGAAAATAACAATGCTCCAGTAAAGGCTGACATAAAAATAGCAAGTAAACCCTCATCTGATGTTATGTAATATTTTATACTTTCAATATAGTTTCCGTCATATACTGTAGATTCACCTAAAATACTTGAATATACAAATACCAAAAGCAAAACCAAGTATATGGCTGTTATGTACCAAAATCTTCTAAAATCCGTTTTAATTATTGTTTTATTTAACAAAGAATTTTTTGTATTCATAATTTTAATTTCCTTTCTTTAATGTGTATTGGTGACTTTGTCCCCAAACCCCTACAACCTTTTTTGAAAAAAGGTTGACAAAAACTTTAAAAGCGGATTGACCAAGGTCAATTCTTGTGGTTTTATTCAAATATGTTTTTGTTAATTCATTATTTGATTTTCTTTCATTTTTGAATAAATTTTTGCAATTTGGTATATAAAATTACATATTATTTATCACAAAATAATTCCTTTAAATTCATACCCCATACCTCCAAGCTCGTAAATAAAAACTTCCTCTAAAGTTAAAGGCAAAATATCAAATATAAGAGGATTATTTTTATTTACTAATTCCTTTATTTTATCAACATCACCTTTAACAATAACTGTGTCTACACTGCCAAATTTTGAACTGTGTAATATATTAAAACTCTCCTTAAAGCTGTTAGGCAAGCCACCCTCAAAGGCAACCTGTATTTTATGAATATCTCCCTTTACATCATCAAGTGCCTTTTCAATTACAACCTTTCCCTTGTGCATTATTCCAACATGGTCGCATACATCTTCAAGTTCTCTTAAATTGTGGCTTGAAACCAAAACTGTCATTTCTCTTTCTGCCACCTCCTGAAGCATTAATGACCAAGTATTTCTCCTCATAACAGGGTCAAGTCCGTCTACAGGCTCATCAAGTACCATTATATCAGGTCTTGTGCAAATACCAAGCCAAAAGGCAACCTGTTTTTGCATACCCTTTGATAATTTACGGCATTTTCTTTTTTCATCAATTTCAAAAATGCTCTTTAATTTTTCATAGCACTCCCAACTCCAGTCTTTATAAATACCTGAATAAAATTTTGCCATATCCTTAATAGAATAAGAAGTAAAGAAAAATAAATCATCACTTATATAAAAAATTCTCTGCTTTAAATTGCAATTTTCATAAACAGCCTCCCCATCTACTAAAATTTCTCCACTATCAGGCTTATACACTCCCATAAGATTTTTAATAAAAGTTGTTTTTCCTGCACCATTTGGCCCTACAAGTCCGTAAACAGAGCCTTTTTTAACATTAAGGCTCATATTATCAAGAGCAGTAAAATTGCCGAAAGTTTTTGTAAGATTATTAACTTTAATCATTTTTCTCCCTCCTCATAAACGCTTTTAACTACAGATAAAACTTCATTATAATCTGCCTTTAAATATTTTAATTCTTTTGCTATAGCTTCTAATTTTTCTATAGCTTCTTCTTTTTTAACTTTCTGTAAAGTTTCTTTCATAGGTGCTACAAAATAGCCTTTGTTTTTAAGAGAATATATATAACCCTCTATTTCAAGCTCTTTGTAGGCTTTCTGAATAGTGTTAGGGTTAATGGCAAGTTTTGAGGCAAGCTCTCTTACTGATAAAAGTTTTTGATGTTCAGCCATTCCACCATTTACAATATATTCCTTTGTTTTTTCTTTAATTTGTTCATAAATCGGTCTGTGGTCGCCATAATTTAGCTCCATAAGAAATCACCTCCTTAAAAAATAACTGTATCAACTGTCTATTAAACATAATACATTTAATACACTCATTTGTCAATAGCTTTTTTAAAATCTTAATAATTTACCCATAAAAAAGAACTGTTGACAAAAAAACTCAACAGCTCTTTAAAAACTCACATATTAATTTGCAGGCTTTCTCACTTTTTCTAAAAAGCCAAAATCTGTCACCGTCAACATTTATAATACTACAATTTGGAATAGTGTTAGCAATAGTTTTAGTGTGGGATTTTTTTATAATATCATTTTTTGGACAAACTACAAGTGTTTTACATAAAATAGCTTTAAGGCTTTCCTTTTTAAGCCTTGGCTCTTTTACAATTAGGGCATAATATTCCTTATTAAGCCTTTGAGCCATATCAAACTTAGCTCCCATTACACTACACAAATAACCTATTCCCAAGAAAATTTTACTTGTAATATTATATCCTGAAAAATTGTAATTAGCACTAAATAAAATAAGTCTATTAACCATATCAGAACACTTCATAGCAAAAATCATAGCTACATTGGCTCCGTCACCAAAGCCTAAAATACTTGCTTTTTTTATTCCAAGTTCAATAAATATAGTTTCAAGGTCATTAGCCATAGCTCCAAGACTAAGTTCTGCCCTGCCAAATTCACTTTTGCCATGACCTCTGCTATCAATAGATAAAATTCTAAAATCAGCCTTTAAAATATTAATAATATCTCTAAAACTTTCCATAGACTGACCGTTGCCATGTAATAACACCAAAATTTCCTTATCAATGTTATCAGTAATTTCATAATAAATATTGGCACTGCCTGATTTTATAACACCTGCACTCATATTATTCCAACACCCTTAAATTACAGCTTTCGGAAATTTTATCATAAATTTCACTAATGGTTTTAACAAGCCTATGCTCATTTAAAAGATAGGTTTCCACATCTTTATTAAGCATTAATTTATTAAATTCCTGTGAAATATATTTTTCCCTGTCAAAATCGTGATTGCCATTTTTATAATCAGTGGCAAACTCAATATGAGCTTTTTTCATTTCACTTATTTTTTTCATAATTTCTTTATCATCTTTTATGTTATTATATGCCCTTTCATATTCTACAAAAGTTTCGCTGTTTTTTAAAATATCAGATATTTCATCTGCCAGTTTTAACACCTTTTCCATTAAAAATTCCCCTTTTTTATTATTATATATTAATGGTATAATAAATTTTCCTATCTGTCAATACCATAAATTAAAGCATTGCATATTGCCGCTGCTAAATTTGAACCGCCTTTTCTTCCCCTTGCCACAATAAGAGGAATATTTGTTTTTTCAATTAGGTTTTTAGCCTCAACTACATTTACAAAGCCAACAGGAACAGCAATAATAAGTGCAGGCTTAATTTTTCCATTATCTATAAGCTCTTTTAACTTAATTAAAGCTGTAGGAGCGTTGCCTATTGCAAAAATATTGTTATCACCAAGCTCAACAGCCTTTTCCATTGAAACTGTTGCCCTTGTTGTGCCAAGTTTATTTGCTTTTTCTGCTACATCACTATCTGCCATAAAGCAATAAACCTCTCCTCCTAATTTTTTTAAGGCATTTTTATTAATTCCAGACTTTGCCATATTGGTATCAGTTATAATGTTAGCACCATTTTTTAAAGCCTCTCTTGCAATTTTTACTGCGTCTTTTGTAAAATAAAGATTTTCACCATAATCAAAATCGGCAGTAGTATGAATTGCCCTTTTTACTACATCTAAATTTTCTGTTGGAATGTTATAAAAAAGCTCTGACTCTATAATTTCCATACTTCTTTTTTCAATATTTTTAGGCTCTACATAGGATATTTCAGGCTCTTTTTTATTATTTTTCATAATTTCAATAAGCCTACTTATATCCAAATTTTCCTCAATCATATCTGCCAAAATATCAAACTGCTTATTTCTGTATTCATCAAAACTTATAAAGTTTTTATCAAGGGTAATTCCCTTTTTCTTAGCAATATAATTTATTAAATTTTCTCTGAAATTACCCTCATCAAAAATACCATGAACATAAGTGCCAAAAATATTTCCACTTATTGCACCACCATTTGTATCAAAGGCTTTTGCATTTTTAATATAAGTTTTACCCATGTGGATTTCATAACCGTAATATGTGCTGTCCTTTAAAAAATCAGATAGAATTTTACCTTTAGTTTGAGTTGTTTTTTTATCTTTTTTAATTATGGTATCACAATCAAGTAAACCCATGGCATTTATATTGCCCTCGGCTTCATCATTTATGGTGTTTCCAAGAATTTGATAGCCGCCGCATATTCCCATAATTAAACTATTATCTTTGTGCTTTAAAATTGCACTTTCCATACCACTTTCCCTAAGCCATATCATATCTAAAACAGTATTTTTTGTTCCGGGAATAATAATTAAATCGGGAGTGCCTAAATCCTGTGGCTTTGTAACATATCTTAAACCAAAATTTTCAAGAGGTATAAAGTCAGTAAAATTAGAAATTCGTGGAAGTTTTATAACAGCTATGTCAATTTCAGAAATTTTATTATTTTCAAATCTGTCACTTAAACTGTCCTCGTCCTCTATATCAAAATTTGTATAGGGCAAAACTCCCAAAATATCCTTGCCACACTTTGCCCTTAACATATTTAGACCACTTTCAAGTATAGACTTATCTCCTCTGAATTTATTTATAACAAGACCCTTAATCCTATCTCTTTCAGAAGGAGTTAAAAGGGAGATTGTGCCGTAAAGCTGGGCAAAAACTCCACCCCTGTCAATATCTCCAACTAAAATTACAGGAGAGTCAGCCATTTCAGCCATTCCCATATTTACAATATCATCATTCTTTAAATTAATTTCAGCAGGAGAGCCTGCCCCCTCAATTACAACTATGTCATATTTTTCCTTTAAATTATTATAAGCCTCTAAAATATATGGCACAAGATTTTTTTTGTATTTATAATAATCCTTTGCAGACATATTTCCAATAGGCTTACCCATTACTATAACCTGTGAGCCTGTGTCTGAATTTGGCTTTAATAATATTGGATTCATATTTACATCAGGCTCAATACCACTGGCAAGTGCCTGCACAGCCTGTGCTCTGCCAATTTCAAATCCATCTTTTGTTATATAAGAATTAAGTGCCATATTTTGAGATTTAAAAGGTGCTACACTATAACCTCTCCTTTTTAATGCCCTCAAAATACCTGCACAAACTACACTTTTGCCTACATTTGACATAGTGCCTTGTATCATAATAACCATAATATCAATCCTTTTACAATTAAGCCAAAAATTAAAAATAAGAAAGAAGCTCTCATCATTAAATTATTGGCTCTTATAATATCTTCATATTCTATATTTCTTAAATTATCTCCTATAGTGGGCTTTTTGTAGAGTTTGCCAAAATATGTGGCATCTCCTGCAAGCATTACTCCTAAAGCTCCTGCACAAACTGACTCTGTTTGAGCAGAATTTGGACTTTTGTGGTTAAACCTGTCCCTTTTCCAAATTCTATAGGAATTTTTAATATTTCCACTTACAATTATCATAAAAATTGCCCCTAATCTTGATGGTATAAAATTTACAATATCATCAAGTTTTGCACAGGCATAGCCTATATCCCTGTATTTTTCATCTTTATAACCGAGCATAGAGTCCATAGTATTTATTGCCTTATAAACCATAGCTAAAGGCCCAAGACCTATAAGCATATAAAAAAGAGGAGCAATTACACCGTCTGATAAATTTTCCGCTACAGTTTCAACAGCAGCCTTTGTAACAGCCACATCATCAAGATTTTGGGTATCTCTGCCAACTATCATAGATACGGCTTTTCTGGACAAATTAATATCGCCTTTTTTTAAAGCAAAATAAACTTTCATACTTTCTTTTTTTAATGACCTCATTGCAAGGGCATAATAGCACATAATGGCATTTACTAAAATTGCCAAATAAATATTAATTTTATAGCATATAAAAAGAAGTGAAAAACTTACTAAAGCTACAATAAATATAACTATAATTACAATTATAAAGCCTGAAATTTTTAAGTGTAAACTATTTTTTGATAATTTTCTTGCCTTATTTTCAAGAAAACTTATTAATCTTCCCATCCACCTTATAGGGTGAGGCAAAAAATAGGGGTCACCAAAAATAAAATCAAGTATAAATCCTAAAATTATTCCTATCATATTTCATCAATTACCTTTAAATTTCCATTTTCATATTCGCAAATATATCCTCTGCCATTACCTACTATTTTTAAATATTTTTCACCTAAAAGAGAGGACATTATTGCAGTTATACTTCCTCCATGAATAACAAATGCCACAGTATCAAAAGAGCAATTATTTATAATATCTAAAAAAGCATTTACACATCTTACTCTGAACTCCTCAAGGCTTTCACCCTCCGGCACTTCAGATAAACCATTGGAATTTAGCCAATTTACATAATACTCATTTTCTAAAAGCTCATTATGGGACTTATTTTCAAAAATTCCAAAATCCATTTCCCTTAAATTATTAACCTTTTCTTTTTCTAAATTTGGAAAAATTATATCAGCCGTTTCAATACACCTTTTCATAGGACTTACATAAACTTTTTTAACCCTTTTAGTGTCATAAGCTATGTTTTTAATTTCCAAAATTCCCTCTTTTTCAAGGGATTGGTCTGTTCTTCCTATAAATTTTTTCTCTAAATTTCCTTTTGTTTTGCCATGGCGAATTAATAATATTCTCATTTTATAATCTGCTCCATTCCACAAAATACCCTTATGACTTTTTCACTTTTTTTAGCCAGTTTGCAACAAGCTCTGCCTACATTTTCTCTGTAATCTGTTTCAAATTTATCTATTGGCACAACTCCGTTTCCAACTTCATCACAAATTACAATTTCATTTTCTATATTATCTACAAATTTTTCTATGTCAGAGCCATTTTCCATAAGCCTTTTAATTACAAAATTAAATTTATTTATTATATCATAATCATTAATTTTTAAAATATCGTCTTTTTTACCGTCAAAAACCTTTCCATTTTTGTAATTTAGGGCAACATCAAGTTTTCCCTGTCCCATTCCACCAATAAAAAGTATCATAAAATACCTCCTATTGCTATAACTATAACAGATAATAACTCTCCCAAACTTATAAAATAGCCTATTAAATCCCCTGTTATTCCACCGAATTTTTTAATTATAAAAAAGACAAAATAAACAGAAAATAACAAAAGTACAAAGACTAAAATTATTCCAACTAAAATACTGTAACTTTCTAAAATTCCAACTGTCATTATAACAAAAAATCCATTAAATACACCTGTAATAACCTTATTCATACTATTTTTAAAGGTATAAATAAGTCCCGAATTTTTAGCTGTATCAGCAGTAATTATAATTAAAACTGAAATTGCTCTTACAATAAAATATGAAAAGGCAATCATATAAATCTGCCACATATTATTTATCTGTGTCATCATGGCAAAAAACAAAACATAATAAATTATAACACAAATTACCGAAAAAGCTCCAATATGACTGTCTGATAAAATTTCAAGCATTTTTTCCCTATCTTTATGAGAGGAAAGAGCATCACATAAATCCATAAAACCGTCAATATGAATACCACCTGTAATTAAAATAGGAATTAAGGCTGAAACTGAGGCAAAAACCATAGAATTAAGCCCTGCCCTTTGACAAAGATAAAACCAAAGACAGTTTACTCCTCCAACAATTAAGCCAATAAAAGGGAAAAACACAAACATATACTTCATATTTTCTTCTTCCCATTTTACATTAGGCATTGGAATTTTACTAAACATTGAAAATGCTATTATTAAACTTTTAACTACATTCATTTTTTAACCTCCAAAGCTATTCCACAAACTACTTCTGTTACCTTATCTGAAAATTTAGCAAGCTCCCTATTTATAAAACTTAGCTCTTTCATATAATTAATTGTAAAATCATCATAAATTTTGCCGTCATCAAAAATGTTATTAGAAATAATAATTAAGTTATCACACTTTATTTTTTTAATACAATTTACAATGTACTCTCCATTTTTAGGGTTATGACCAAAATATTCATTATTAAGTAAATTTGAAATACACTCTATTATAACTGTATCACTTACCTTAATTTTATCTATATCTCTGTAACACTCTATTACATTAAAATTTTTACCCTCTCTTAACTTTTTATGTCTTTTAATTCTTCTTTTAGCTTCCTCACCTTTAGGATACATTGTGGCTATGTAATATATTTTTTTGCCAAAGGACAAAGCAAGATTTTCTCCATATTCACTTTTGCCTGAGCCACTGCCACCTATTACAAGCTCTACCATCTTTTATAGTCCTCCATATTAATATCACTAAAGGTTTTTCCCTCATAAATAGATAAAGCCATATCAATTAAAGGAAAAAGCATAATTGCACCACTTCCCTCACCTAGAGCCATATTGCCATAAATTACAGGGTCAAGACTTAGTTTTTCCATAATTATTTTTGACGCAGGCTCTTTTCCAATATGAGATGGAATTATATATTTTGTAATTTCATTATCTAAATTATAAGCAATTAAAGCTGAAACTTGGGAAACTGCACCGTCTATAATAATTGGCATATTATATTTTTTACCACCTAAAATTGCCCCTGCCATTGATATAATATCATAACCACCAAGAGTTGATATAATTTCCCAAATATCCTTTGGCTTATATAAATCTATAGCTTTTTTAATAACCTCTTTTTTTCTTTCAAAAGCCTTATTATTAAGACCTGAACCTCTGCCTGTAACAATCTCTACAGGAAGTTTAAGTAAACAAGAGGCAATAGCTGATGCCGTTGTAGTATTTCCAATTCCCATTTCACCTATTGCACAAATATTATAGCCTTTTTCCTTAAATTCACCTATAATATCCATACCATACTTTAAAGCAAGCTTTGCCTCATCTATAGTCATAGCAGGCTTTTTTAAAAAATTATTTGTACCTCTTGAAATATTTTTATTAATTGCAGACTTAACCTCTATTTTAACTCCCACATCAACAGCTGCTATATCACTTCCAGCCACCTTTGCAAGTTTAGCTGAAGTTGAAATTCCCTTTGAAATGTTATTACAAACTAAAGCCGTAACCAAATTATCTGTTTGAGCAACACCCTCCTCTACAATTCCGTTATCTGAACAAAATATAAGAGTAATTTTTTTATCTGCCTTTACATCTACACTTTTTTCAATAGCTCCGATTTTGCAAATAATATCTTCAAATTTTCCAAGTCCGTCAATAGGCTTTGCAATTTTATCCCATTTTAATTTTATATCTTTATAAATTTTATCATACATTTTAATCACCTAAAAATTTTTCTACAACATCTCTGTTGCCCCAAAAATAAATATGAGGAAAGCCACAATATAAATTATTACAGCCATAAGCAGAAAAATGAGCCTTATTTGAATTTGGCTTTTGAAGATAAAAATCCTCTCCATTAGCTGTACTTTTCCAATAATGAAACTCATGAACTTTTATAATATCTTCTGCCTTTGAAATTAAATTATCCTTTTTTGCTTTCATATTAAAATAGCCAAAATTTTGAAGTTTATCTCCCTTTTCACAAATTCCGTCTATAATTCCAACCATTTTATATTTTTTGCCCTTATAATCACATATTTCTCTGTGCAAATACATAAAACCACCACATTCAGCAATAGTTTTAAGTCCATTTTCTATTTTATTTTTAATATCCAAAATAAGGCTTTTGTTTTCTGATAATTCCTTTGCAAAAAGCTCAGGATAACCTCCACTTATAATAAGCCTGTCGCATTTTGGCAAAAATTTATCCCTTAAAGGTGAAAAATAAATAATTTCACAACCATAACTTTTAAGTAAATTTATGTTATCCTCATATAAAAAAGAAAAGGCTTCATCAAAAGCTACAGCAATTTTTTTGTTATATCTTTTTTCAATATTAATTTTTTTATATTTTAAAGGCTCATTATTTGAAATTTCAATAATTTTATCTAAATCTATAGTTTTTTCAGCCTGACAGGCTAAAATTTCAAGTTTGTTTTTATCAGGCTCTTTTAAACCTAAATGTCTGCTTTCAAAATTAAAATCTGTATTATAGGGAAAATATCCTAAAGGTATAATTCCCATTTTACTTGCCATTTCAGAAAGTTTATTATAAACCATAGGAGAAACTTTATTAAAAATAACACCTATAATATTATTCTTTTTATAATTTTTAAAACCATAAATTAAAGCCTCAACAGAATTTGCCATTCCCTTACAATCTAAAATAAGTACAACAGGAGTATTAGTCATTTCAGATATTTCATAAGCAGAGGCTTTATCAGTAAAACTTAAACCGTCATAAAAACCCATAGCACCCTCAATTATACTAAAACCATTATAATCAAGCAAAGCACAAATTTCATCTCTGTTACAAAAAAAGCTGTCTAAATTACTGCTTTTAATTCCAATAGCTCTATGATACATACTGTCAATATAATCAGGTCCGCATTTATATCCTTTAATATTTAATTTTCTATTTTTTAAAGCCTGCAAAATGGCACATACAACAGTAGTTTTTCCACTGCCGCTTTTTATAGATGAAAACATAATTCTTGACATAACAAACCTCCGTTAAGAATTAATTATAACAAATTTTTTATAATTAATAAATAGAATAACAAAAAAATCCGAGATTTTCCTCGGATTTTTTTAACTATCTTTTTTAGCTTCGTAAACCTTTGTGGTATGCTCAACAGTTGGTACAGCCATTGTTGAAATTTCTGATTCTTTTATGCTTTCATCTCTTACCTTGTTTTCAACTCTCACAGTATCATACACAAGACCTACCAAAGAAAGGAGCATAATAATTATAACACCATAAATCAAAATTTTACGCCAAAACGCCTTTTTAACAACAAAACTAAAATCTCTCTTAGGCTCAGCCTTTACTCTTTCCCATCTTCTTATGGTATTTTCATCTTTAAGCTCCTTATTAAAAGAAACTAAAGTAGTAGTTCTGTTTTTAGGATTAATATTAAGAGCATTTAAAAGAGCATTTTCAATATGACGCTCAATTTCAATTCCCATAGTAGATGGCGGCATAAGGGTATCGGTTTTTCTTCTGACCTTAGCTGAAACAGGATTTTGACCTGTAAGTACAAAATAATAAGTAGCTGCTGCAGAATATACATCACTTTTAAAATTTAAGCATATTCCATTTTTGTACTGTTCAATAGGTGAATAGCCTTCAAAAACAGGCACAGGTATAATTTCACTTAATAAGCCATAGCCAAAATTTGTAATTTTAACACTGTCTATAGCATCAATTACAATGTTATCAGGGCATATACTTCCACAGACTATGCCCATTTTATGAATAGGCACAAGTATTTTAATAAGGGATTTTAAAATATGGTCAGCATATTTTTTTGACACATTTTTATTTTTCTTCATATATTCAGTTAAAGTCAAATCCTCAATATATTCCCTAATAATATAAAAAGTGTTATTTCCGCTAAAAGCACCTAAAATATCAAGATTTTTACTTTTAAGCTCAATTAAAGCCTTAGTTTCAAGAATAACAAGTCTTTTAGCTCTTTCAAACTTTGCATTATATTCTTCTCTTACATTAACCTTAAGCTTACCCAATGCTCTTTTAGTAATTGAGGAAGGCATAAACTCATCAATATAAATCCTTTTTTTCTTCTCTATATCATAGGCAATGTATGTAATAAAAATATTATTGCTTTTTGTGCTTAAACCAATTAAAAACCTGTTTTTTAAAACAGTACCAGGCATTAAATGACGCATTTTTTTAGGCTCAGCCTCTTTATTGTCAAATCCACAATGTTTGCAGACTTTATCCTCAGGTATAGCTGACATACAACTTAAACATCTGTTCATTACCTTCACTCCTTAAAAAATGTGAACATATAACATTATAAAGCCTAACAAGGCAAAAAACAATAAAAATTTCATTAAAATTTTACATTTTTACATTTTATACAATAATGAGTAAATTTCACATATTATTTCGGGGACTTTGTCCCCGAACCCCTACCCGCTTTTGAAAAAGCGGGGCAAAACTTTTTATCGGATTGACAAAGTCAATCCTTGCGTAATTTATTGCAGGATATGTTTTTGTTAAAAATAATTGGTTTGCGTTAAATTTAAAATCACAATACCCATAGTAATATTAAGCCATACAATTATATATAAACAGACAAATAACCACAAGGATTAACCCTTGGTTAATCCGCTTTTAAAGTTTTTGTCAACCTTTTTTCAAAAAGGTTGTGGGGTTTGGGGTGAAACCCCA
>JBJFFW010000245.1:0-2863 GCA_051892075.1 Lachnospirales bacterium | reverse complement strand
AAAGAGAAATGCTAAATAAAATGTCAGATTTATTTTCAAATATTACAAATTATATAATTAAATTTGGCGGTTATATTTTTATGGCAATAATGGGATTTTGGAGAGTAGGAGGTGGAGGAGTTAATAAAATTATAAATACTTCATTAAAATCTGTTGTAAAGACTGTTCCTGTTATTGGAGATATAATTTCAGGTGGGGCAAGTGTTGCGGCAGATGCTATTGCAACAGTAGCCTCGGGAACTTTAATTACAATTATAATTTTAATTTTATCTATATCTCTAGTTCCTATAATAAAAATTGGAATTATAACTTTAATTTACAAACTTATTTCAGCTTTTGCAGAGCCTTTGTGTGATAAGGGTACAGTTGAGATTATAGATACTGTTGGAGATGGGTGCAAAATGATTTTGGCTTGTTTATTTATGATAATTTTTATGTTTGTAGTTTCTTTTATAGCTGTGCTTGGGGGTTTGTCATAATGAAGGTTATAACGGAATATATTAAAAATATAGCTGTATTTACAATACTGACAGGCTTTATTTCTATAATGCTTCCTGATAATTCCTATAAAAAATATATTTATATTATAATTGGAATTATGTTTTGCTTAATTGTTATAGAGCCTTTAAAGAGAGGACTAAAATGAATTTTGATTTTCTTTACAAAGATAAAAAAATATTTGCCCTAATAATTATAGCTGTAATTTTAGGAATAGTTTTACTTTCCTCAGATAACAAAGTTAGTGAAATTAAAGAAGAAAAGGTTATTGAAAATTCTGACTTGGAAAAAGACCTTGAAAATATTTTATCTAAGGTTAAAGGTGCAGGAAGGGTGTCTGTAATGATAACTTATAAAAGCGGTGATGAAAAAATCATAGCTTATAACACCGATAATCAAAATGAAAAAAGAGAGGAGGGTTTTTCTGCAAATGAGAAAAAAGAAATTGCCCTTGCCGAAAATTCACCTGTAATTTTAAAGGAGGTAAAGCCTGAAATTGAGGGTGTATTAATAGTATGTGAGGGTGGAGGAGATATAAATGTAAAAAATAATTTAATAAGGGCGTCAATGGCATTATTAAATGTTGATGTGAATAAAATAGAAGTATTAATAATGAAAAAGGAGAATTAAATAATGTTCACAATCAAAAAAAATCAAATTATTATATCAGCTTTAGTTGTAATGGTTGCGGCGGCTGGCTATCTTAATTACATAGATTCAAGCCCTTCATCTATTACTGATGTTGCCTATACGGAAGAAGGAGATGTGCAGGCTGTAATGGAGGAAGTGGCAGTAAGCGATGAAAATCCTGAAATTGCAGCAGTAAGTGAGGTTACCTCATCTAATCAAGCCTCTATTGATGAGGCAGCAGACCCTAATGCGGGAGAGGCAGTATTTGTAAACAGTTCTAATGACTCCTCTTATTTTATGCAGGCTAAGCTTGAAAGGGAACAGTCAAGAGCCAAACAAAAAGATATGTTAAATGAAATGTTAAATAATAAAAATATTGATGAAGAAAAGAAAAATGAAGTAACAACTGCAATGCTTCAAATTCAGCAGAGAATTGAAAAGGAAACAGCAGCAGAGGCTATGATTGAGTCAAAGGGATTTAATGAGGTTTATGTTAGAATTGATGATGACACAGTTGATGTAGTTGTGGATAAGGCTGAACTTACAGATTCGGAAGTAGCACAAATACAGGATATTGTAAAAAGAAAAACAGGGGTATCTGCCGATAAAATAAGAATAAGTCCATTAAAAAAATAATGTAAAAAATTGTATTAATAATCATTATACTAATTGATAAAATAATAGTGTAGACTATTATAAAAGAGGTGTGATTATGAAACATAATACTTTTGATATTACGGCCCTTGTTCTTGTTATAATAGGTGCTGTAAATTGGGGTTTAATAGGCTTTTTCAGATTTGACCTTGTAGCATTTTTATTAGGTGGTATGGATTCGTGGTTAAGCAGAATTATATATGCTTTGGTAGGACTTGCAGGACTTTATTCCATTAGCTTTTTTGGTAGAAAAGAAGAAGGAAACCATCTTGCCAACAATCATTAGTCGGGGACTTTGTCCCCCGACACCCCCTACAACCTTTTTGAAAAAAGGTTGACAAAAACTTTAAAAGAGGATTAACCTTTGGTTAATCCTTGTGGGTTTATTATAGGTTATTTTTATTGATAATATTTATGAATTTATTAAAGTTTTTAGAGGCGACAAGTAATCGCCCCTAAAATGACAGTAAACCAATATATTAACCTAAAAAATAATATCCTTAAATAAACTCCCAAGGATTGACTTTAGTCAATCCGACAAAAGGTTTTGCCCAGCTTTTTCAAAAGCTGGTTGGGGGTTTGGGGGTGAAATCCCCAATACAAATTAGAACTTGTCCATCCAACTGCCATACCACTGGTGCTTGCCTTCATTTACTTTAAGCTGAACCTTTTTGTTAAAAAGCTTAAAGCACTTGTTAGCAATAGCAATCTGTTCATTTACTCCTGTTAAACCTCTGTCACCGTTAAGACTGTCCTTATCACCTGTTTCAATATAAATTTCTTTGTTGGCATCAAGGGCTAAAATATCTCCCATATCTACATATTTCCACATATCAGGCACAAAATTACAGCCACATCTGTTATTATAAATTAAAGTGTCACTATATCCATGCATAAATCCACTTACAATAGTTTTGTCTACATTATCACTCATTACACTAAGCCACAATGCACTTTGTCCGCCGCCTGAAAAACCTACACAAACAGTTTCACTATAATCCTGTGTTTTAATATACTCAGAAAGCCTCATATTTTCAAATAAAATTATACCCTGTAAGCTAAAGCCAAGACTTGTAAGAGC
>JBJFFW010000244.1:0-2866 GCA_051892075.1 Lachnospirales bacterium | reverse complement strand
CTCATAAATTTTCTGTTCTCTTGGAAGATAGTCATTCCAAATTTTATCATTAGTAGTGCCGTTTCTATAGTATGCAGCACTTATCCATTGTTCATATAATGTCATTTTTTCAATTCCTCCTAAAATAGTTACGAATATATTTTACACTAAATACATTAATATGTCTAGTGTTTTTTATTAAAGCAAAGTTTCAAGGAGTTCATACACAGTAGAAACTCCCACAATTTCAATATCTTTTACTCTTTTTGCCTCTTTTAAGTTGGCACTTGGAAGGACACATTTTTTAAATCCAAGCTTTTTAGCCTCTGCAACTCTTTTTTCAGCCATGGCAACAGCTCTTGTTTCACCTGTTAAGCCAATTTCACCAAAAACAATAGTATCAGCCTTTATAGGCACATTTCTGTAGCTTGAGGCAACAGCAGCCACAACAGCAGCATCTAAAGAAGGCTCACATACCCTCATACCACCTGTAATATTAACATAGCAGTCATAACTGCCAAGCTGTAAGCCTGCCCTTTTTTCAAGTACGGCAATTAAAAGCACAACTCTGTTAAAATCCATACCCGTTGCCATTCTTCTTGGCATATTAAAACTTGTGAAACTTACAAGGGACTGTACTTCAATAAGTAAGGGTCTACTTCCCTCCATACTACAGGTAACAACAGAACCTGACACATCTTTAGGTCTGCCTGAAAGCATATATTCAGAGGGATTTAAAATTTCTCTTAAACCCATTGACGCCATTTCAAAAACACCAATTTCATTTGTAGCACCAAATCTGTTTTTAACAGCTCTTAAAAGTCTGTAGGCAGCAGTTTTATCCCCTTCAAAATAAAGAACAGTATCTACCATATGTTCAAGTATTCTGGGTCCTGCAATAGCACCCTCTTTTGTAACATGACCTACAACTATTACAGTTATGCCCTTGCCCTTTCCAATGTGCATAATTCTTGAAGTAGCCTCTCTAACCTGTGTTACAGAGCCGGGAGCAGAGCTGACATCGTCCATATACATAGTCTGAATAGAGTCTATAATAACAAAATCAGGATATAGTGCCTCTATATTAGCCTCAACAAGTGCTATGTTTGTTTCAGATAACAAATATAAATTAGGAGTAGTAACGCAAAGTCTGTCTGCTCTCATTTTAATTTGCTGAGGTGACTCCTCTCCTGATACATATAAAATTTTTTTATTTTGTTCACCAAGTTTTTGACAAATTTGCAAAATAAGTGTAGATTTTCCTATTCCCGGGTCACCGCCAACTAAAGTCAAAGAGCCTTTAACTAAGCCTCCTCCTAAAACTCTGTCAAGCTCACCCATTCCTGTAGACATTCTATCTTCTGATGTGGCAGTAATTTCATTAAGAAGTTTAGACGCAGAACTTCCCTTTTTAATAGGAGAAGAAAATCTCCCTGTAGTTTTTTCTGCAATCTCCTCAGCAAAAGAAGAAAAACTTCCACAGTCGGGGCATTTACCCATCCATTTTACAGTTTCATATCCACAATTTTGACAAACAAACCTGCTTTTAATCTTAGCCATAACAATTAATTCTTTTCAATTTTAATATTTCTTGGCTCACCATTAAGCTCTGCACTAAAAGAAAGTTTACCTGTAACTGATGACTTAATTCTGTCAACATTAACATCATCTACATAAATTTTATATGTAGCTTCACTTTCAAGCTCTAGAGTAAACTGAGTGTTGCCTACACCCTCAGCACTAAATGTAGTTACTCTATCAGTTACATTTAAGTTGAAAACAGCTGAACCTGGTACGCTTTCAAGAAGAAGTGCAGAATTTTTAGTAATTCTTGTAACTTCTTTATGTGTTCTTACTTCATATATATCTCCATTTACATTAAAATCATTAACTTTCTGCTTTTCTGTAGCCTCATAATTACCAAAGCTTAATGTATTATCATCTTCAACTCTTATTATTTCTTTTATAATTGCCATTATTTTATCCTCCATAATAAATTTTTATAAATTTTTTGACAATTTACATAATATTTAATATAATTATATCAAAATTAAACCAATTTGTATAGAGCAAAATTATTTCATTTTATTAAAAATTAATTAAGGGGTCAATATGATTAGACTTGATAAGTTTCTTTGTGATTGTTGCATAGGCACAAGAAGTGAAGTTAAAAAAATTGTAAAAAAGGGGTTCGTAACCCTAAATGATAAAAAAATTACCGACAGCAGTGTTAAAATAGATGAAAAGTGTGATATAATAAAATATAAAAATAATATAGTAAATTATACCAAATATTTTTACATTATGCTTAACAAACCAAGTGGCGTAATATCTGCTACTGAGGATAGTAAAGAAAAAACCGTAATCGATATTTTGCCTAAAGAATTTCAAAATATTGGACTATTTCCTGTAGGCAGACTTGACAAAGATACCCTTGGTCTGTTATTGTTGACAAATGACGGTGAATTTAGTCATAATACTCTTTCACCTAAAAAGCATTTTAATAAAACTTATGATGTTGAATTTGAAGGTACTCTTCCACCTAATGCAGAAGAACTTTTTGAAAAAGGAATTGTTCTTTCTGATTTTGTGTGTAAACGCGCAAAACTTATAATAAAAGGAGAAAATGAAGCTACTGTTATTATAAGTGAGGGAAAATATCATCAGGTTAAAAGAATGTTTTTATCTTTAGGCTGCAAAGTAGTAAAACTTAAACGCATTGCCTTTGGTGAAATTAAGCTCGATTTTAATTTAAAAGAGGGTCAGTGCAGAATGTTAAATGAAACTGAAATGGAATATATTAAAAAATATTGCGGAAAGTAAGGTGTAAATATGAAAAGAAAAATTTTTAGTGTAATTTTTGCCTCATTTTTAATGGTGCAAAATG
>JBJFFW010000243.1:0-2874 GCA_051892075.1 Lachnospirales bacterium | reverse complement strand
TTTGTTATAATTGCAGCTGTTTTAGGATTTGCAGTGCTTAATTTGTCAATGTCAAAAACTATATCGGATATTACAAAGCTAAATAATGCGGCAAAAAAGATTGCACTTGGCTGTTTTGATGAACAAATTGAAATTAAAGGTGATGATGAACTTGCGCAACTTGCAGAAAGCTTTAATGATATGGCAAAAAGTTTAAGTGAAACAGAGAAAAACAAACAGGAGTTTTTATCTAATATTGCTCATGATATACGCTCTCCAATTACTTCCATAACAGGTTTTTTAGATGCTATATTAGATGGAACTGTGCCTCCCGAAAAAATAAATAAATATCTAAAAATTATAAAATCAGAAACAAACAGATTAAATAAACTGACAAATTCAATTCTTGATTTAAACAAAATATCAGGAATAAGACAGGAATTAATAACAAAGGATTTTTGTATTGATGAATTAATAGTCAGTACAATAGAGAGTATTAATAGCCGTACATTTGATAAAAAACTTTCAGTTTCATATAAATTTGAAAAGGAGGGCATACTTGTTAATGCCGACTATGACAAAATTCAAAGAGTATTGTATAATTTATATGATAATGCAATTAAATTCACAAATGAAGGAGGGTATATAGAAACTTATATATATACCAAAAAGAATAAGGCATATATATCTATTACCAACTCAGGTTTGGGATTAACAAAAGAGGAGCAAAAAAAGGTCTTTGACAGATTATATAAAACTGACAGTTCAAGAGGAATAGATAAAACAGGTATGGGACTTGGTTTAGCTATTGTAAAAGAATTTATTAATATGCACAACGAAACAATTTCAGTAGAAAGTAAACTAAATAAATATACTAAATTTACTTTTACTTTAAAACTAAAATAACCATAAAATAACACCTTGCATTATATGATAAATGTAAGGTGTATTATTATTGATAAAATAAAAATTACCCAAAATTTAGCCTTTCTTATTTTATGTCTAAAAATAAACATACCAAAAAAGCCACCAAAACCGCCTCCAATTAAAGACAAAATAAACAAAGTGGCTTCTTTAATTCTCCATTTGTGATAAACAGCTTTATACTTATCTATTCCCATAAAGATAAATAAAAGCAAATTTATGAAAATGTAATAATATATCATTATAGTATTCATTATTCTTTAATTAAATTTCTCCAGTCAAGATCTCCTCTGTCAAGTGCAAGCAACAATGATTCTGCTGTAGCAAGATTACTTGCCAGTGGAATATTATGTATATCACATAATCTAAGAACTGAATTAATATCAGGCTCATAAGCTTTTGGGTCTACAGGGTCTCTTAAAAATATTACCAAATCAATGTCATTATTTGCAATTTGAGATGCTAACTGCTGTTCACCGCCTAAATGTCCTGCTAAATACTTATGCACAGGAAGATTGGAAGTTTCTTCAACTAAAGAGCCTGTAGTGCCTGTTGCATAAATCTCATGCTTAATAAGAATATGACGATATGCAATACATAAATTTTCCATTAAAGTTTTTTTGTTGTCGTGTGCAACCAATGCAATGTTCATAATAATCACCCATAAAATATAATTTTGTTCTTCTTTACACCCACATTTAACACTAATCCAATAGCAATCATATTAATCCACATAGAGCTACCTCCGTAGCTTAGAAAAGGGAATGGCATACCGGTATTTGGCAGCAATCCTGTGGCTACACCCACATTTACAAAGGTTTGAAATGTCAGCATACCTGCAACACCGCCGGCAATAAGCATACCTAAGTTATCACTTGCCTGTCTGGAGATTTTGATACATCTGAAAATTATTATAAACATAAGTACCAAAACTGCCAAACAACCAAGAAATCCAAATTCCTCGCCCACAACGGAAAATATAAAATCATTATGTGAATAAGGCAGATAGCTAAGCTGATTAATTGTACCGTTATAAAGTCCCTTACCTCTTAACTGACCGGAACCAATGGCCCATATTGAATTTTTAGTCTGGTAATAATCCGGATTTGAAAAATCAGAATTAATAGATGAAGACAATCTCTTAATATGGTAAGGTTCCAGAAATAAGTCAAGTATTCTGTGGTTATTATATAATAAATCAATATATACTAATGCAATAATAGCTATTACGGCAATTATTGTTATTTTAATATATTTTGAATTTATGTTTCCTATAAACAACTCAGTAATTAAAATTGCACCTAATACCAAACTAGCTGATAGAGATGGTTGAATTTTAATTAAAACTATAGGGATAAGAGTTGTTAAACATATAAAAAACAATACACTTATATTATTAATCTTTTTTTGAAATTTGTCAATAAATTTAGACAAATAAATTATCATAAATATTTTTGAAAACTCAGATGGTTGTATACCAAAGAGCCATCTTTTAACACCTGTTTCATCGTTGCCACCAAAAATAAGCACAGCTATAAGCAAAGCTATATTTAATAAATAAATAGCAACATAAAACTTACCTATAAACTCATAATCAATAAATATTGCTATAGTCATTAAAACTATTCCTGTAGCAAACCATATCATCTGATTTATAAATTCACCTTCAGGTCCGTTTATATTAATTCTTTTGGCACTGCCAATAATTATTATACCAAATATAATCAAGGCAAAAACTGAAATTATTAGTATGTAATCTAAATTATTAATTTTTTTCCTGACCATTGTAATCCCTTCTTAACGATTAGAAATGTTGCTTAAATCTATGGTTGCATTTAATTTAATGCCAGATTTTAAATCACTATTTCTGTAATCGTCAAATGTAATTTTTATGCTGTCCTCACTGATTTTAATATATTTTGAAACAGCCTTAAAAATATCATATTTTATTAATTCTATAGTATTTTTATT
>JBJFFW010000242.1:0-2888 GCA_051892075.1 Lachnospirales bacterium | reverse complement strand
AGGCTTTTTAGATTTTTCATCATTATTTAAAACATAATTTCCTCTGTATTCTTGGTAATAATGATAAATAATAGCTCCTTTATCGCTTAGAGCTTTTATAGGTTGGCTATCCACTCCAAGAAGTGTTTTTATGTGGCTTACAGGAACAATATCTCCACCAAGTAAAACTTCTAAAATCTTTTTTTGCTTGGTATTTTTGGATAAAATTTTATCTACAATTTTATCAATATCAGGGTTATCTTTATTAAGCTCAATACAAGCAAACTGTTTTTCCTTAACAAATTTTGGTACAATACAGCCTATGCAGTTACTTAAAGTAGTATAATACTTTTTCTCCATCCACTTGCAAAGCTCTAATCTTTTATCAGTAATAATAGGGTATTTTTCAAGTAAAGAGCTTATACATTTAAGTTTATCCTCCCGAACTTCTGCCTTATCAGAAAAACCTATTACATAAGCCTCAATATTTCTATTTCCTTTTCCAAAAGGCACTTTTACCCTCATACCCTCTTTAATATTGTATTTAAGGTTTTCAGGTATAATATATTGAAATGTATGATTTACTTTTTCATGACCATTTGACACAACAACAGTTGCATATTTCATAACAATCAAACCCTTCATCAAATAATAAAGGGTTGATTTATCAACCCCTCATTATTTTACTCCTCGTCTTCAGTTTCTTCTGTTTCAATTTCTTCAGAAATTTCTTCTTCCTCTAAACTATCTTCTTCTAAATTATCATCAAGGCTCTTAGACTTTAATTCTTCCTTAATTTCTTCTGCAACATTAACTTTAGGCTTAATAACAGTACCCTGTCCCTCTGGAACAACCTTAATTTTGCCCTGTCTTATTTCTTCTACTGCAATAGACACAGGCTTGCCATTATCTACATTACTAACCATTGGCTCATCACCGTCAATAAGCTGTCTGGCACGCTTTGCCGCTGCAATAACAACAGTATATCTGCTTGTTACATCACCCTCTGAATCTTTATTTAATACTTCCATTAATTCTGCATAAGATGGTTCTAACATATTACTTAACTCCTTTAAAATCATTTACTAAATTTTTATTTCTATTAATTTTAAGCTTTTCAGCCTCTACAATAGTTTTAATTCTATTAACTGTATTTTCTACAGTATCATTTACAACTATGTAATCATATTCCTTTGCAAGCTCAATTTCTTCTTCTGCCCTTTTAAGTCTTTGTTTGATTACATCTGGTGTTTCAGTTCCTCTTTCTGTAAGCCTTTTTTCTAGTTCAGCTAAAGTTGGAGGAATCATAAAAATCATAACAGTATCAGGTCTGTTCTTTTTTACCTGTAAAGCTCCCTGAACCTCAATTTCCAAAATAACATTTTTGCCTTCATTTATTTTGTTATTTACATATTCAGCAGGTGTACCATAATAATTGTCGCAAAAGCTTGCGTATTCCAAAAGCATATTATCTTCTATAAGCTTTTCAAATTCTTCCTTAGTTTTGAAAAAATATGATACTCCGTTTTCCTCTCCTGGTCTAGGGTTTCTTGTAGTTGCAGAAATAGAAAGAGCATAATCCCCCTCATTAATAAGCTTACCTACAACAGTTCCCTTTCCTGCACCGGAAGGACCTGAAATAACGATTAACAATTCATTATTCATACAATCAACTCCAAATTATTCAATATTTTGAATTTGCTCTCTGATTTTTTCAATTTCACTTTTAGTTTCTACAATTCTATTTGTAATCTCAAGGTCATTAGATTTTGAACCTATAGTATTTACTTCTCTGTTCATTTCCTGAACAAGGAAGTCGAGCTTTCTGCCTACAGGTACGGTTTCATTTAAAATATTTCTCATTTGTTTAATGTGAGAATGAAGTCTTGTAATTTCCTCATCTATACAAGCCTTATCTGCAAACAAAAGAACTTCTGATAAAATTCTTGTTTCGTCAATTTCCTCTCCCAAAAATTCCTTTAATTTTTCTTCAAGTCTTTCTCTGTATTCCTTAGCTACAAGAGGAGCTCTTTCTTCAATTTTAACTACAGCATTATAAATTATATCAAGCTTTTCAAAAATATTATTTTTTAAAGCCTCTCCCTCTTTTTCTCTCATAGATACAAAATTATTAATTGCCATATCAAGAGAATTAAATAAACACTCACCAATTTCATCATCAGATTTTTCATTGACAATATTTTTATCAACTGAAATTATATCCGGAAATTTTGCAACTAAATCAAGAGAAATTCCACTTTCAAGATTATATCTTTCTTTAATAGTATTTAAAGCTGCAACATAGCTGTCAGCCAAAGCCTCATTAATAGTAATTGCCACATCATCATTTGAAAAGGACTCAAAATTAACAAAAACATCAATCTTTCCTCTGAAAACCTTTTCACCTATGGTCTTTTTAATTTTATCTTCATAGGCAAGCATTGTTCTTGGCATTTTAACAGTAATATCATTATACCTATGATTAACTGCTTTAATCTCAATTACAAACTTACGATTATATAAAGTACACTCGCCTCTGCCGTAACCTGTCATACTTTTCATATCTAATACCTCTTAGTAAATTATAATCTATATAATTATAACCCATTTTTAACTAAATTTAAAGACTTTTTTTGATTTTTTATAAAATAATTATTTTTTAAAATAGTTGACAATATAAAAAATAATGTTTATCATTAAAAAGAGGTGATTTTAATGACAAAAGTTAGTCTTGGTAAAACAGGAATTGTTACGGAAAAAAATTCTTTTGGTGCTTTGCCAATTCAGAGAATTTCAAAAGATGAAGCAGTTAAACTTCTTAGAAAAGCCTATAATGGTGGTGTAACTTTTTTTGATACTGCAAGATATTATACAGACAGTGAAGAAAAGCTTGGAGAAGCCTTTAAAGA
>JBJFFW010000241.1:0-13142 GCA_051892075.1 Lachnospirales bacterium | reverse complement strand
TCACCCTTGTTTACAACAAGGTTAGTAAGGTACTGTAAGCTGTCAAGAGTCTGACCTCTTTTGCCAATAATAGCACCCATATTATCGCCTTTCATTTCAATAACAACCTGTTTGTTATCAACAACTTTAGCATCAAATTCAACTTCCATATTAATAGCACCTAAAACTTCAGTTATAAAGTCCACAGCTACCTTAATAATATTAGCTTTATCCTCATCAGTAAGGCTTGCTCTTTCACTTAAACTTTCTTCTTTAGTTTCAACAGGCTCATCTTCTTCAACTTCCACAGCCTTAACTTCCTTAACAGGGGTAGCCTTTTTCACTTCTTCTTTAATTTCCTTTTTAGGCTCTACCGCATTAATAACAGGCTTAATTACCTTAGGCATAGCAGTTTCTTTTAAAATTTCCTTAACAACTTCCTTAGCCTCATCACCAAGGCTTTCGCAAGTAACCACAACCTTAGCAGGTCTTGCACCAATACCTAAAAAGCCTTTAGAACCCTCATCTAATACTTTATACTCAACCTCACTAAGTCCAACACCAAGTTTCACGCAAGCTGCCTCAACAGCCTCGCTAATAGTCTTGCCTGTTTGTTCAATCTGTTTCATAAAAATTCCTCCAATTTCAATTATCTGTAAGTTCTTGGATACTGTTCGTGATTTTTGTTCTTCTTTTTCTTTTTAGGATTTTTTTCCTTAGGAATTACAATATTATCTCCAAGACCTTTTTTTTCAAAATGTCTGCCAAGTAAAACCTGCTGAATAAGCATAAATACATTAGAAGTAATCCAATACACACCAATACCTGCAGGAAGTGAAATAGTAACCCAAGCCATCATAAGAGGCATAGTAATATTCATAATCTTCTGCTGCATTTTCATAGTAGGGTCAATATCCTTATCCTTATTTCTTCTATTCATAAGCCAAGAAGAAAGATAAGTAGTAAGACCTGAAAGTAAAGGAATAATAAGCTTAGGAGTAAGCTCATAGCCAATAGTTTCAGTAAGGTTAAGACCCAAGAAGCTTTCGATATTAGTCTTTAGGGCAAAAAGCTGAGTAAAGTCCGAATCAGTAATAAAGCTTTTAATCTGGCTCATTTCATCAGGACCTAAGCAGTTAATCATACGGCTTAAAATATCAGTAGTATACTCAGTACCATTAGGCACTTTCAAAGTTTCACCAAAGCCCATAATAATACCTGCAAGACCAGAATTAGCATCAGCGGCAGTCAAAATAATATTAGACATTTTGTCATAAATATCGCCGATATTTGAAATATATAAAAACGGATTTTGCATTACATAATAAAGACCAAAGAAAATAGGAAGCTGAATAATAAGAGGTAAACAACCACTTAAAGGATTTACATTATTTTCAGAATAGAGCTTCTGAGTTTCCATCTGAATTTTTCTTTGAATTTCAGGGTCATTTTTATTATCCTTATATTTATCCTGAATTTTTTTAAGTTCAGGCTGGAGAGCCTGCATTTTAAACATTGAAGCCTGCTGTTTATAGGCAATAGGGAAAAGTAAGAGTCTTGCAAAAACAGTAAGTAAAATAATTGATAAACCAAGGGAACAATACTCTATACCAATAACATCATAAATTAAATAGAAAAAAATGTTAATTACAAAACCAAGTATTTTAGCAATACAATCAGTCAAAATCCAAGGCTCGTCTAAAATATCACGAGCAACAATTAAAAAATTCAACAAAATTACCCTCCTTGAAATCACCCTTTAAGGCAAGGGGTCATATCCGCCCTTGTGGAAAGGATGACATTTTAAAATTCTCTTAACGCTTAAATACATACCCTTAAAAAAACCATATTTAGAAAATGCCTCATAGGCATACTGGGAACAGGTTGGATAAAACCTGCAGCACTGAGGTTTCAAAGGGGAAATAAATTTTCGATAAAATTTAATCAATTTCAACACAAGCTTAGTAAGCATAGTCCTCTACTCCGACTTAAGTAATTTCTGTTTTTTCAACAGGTGCAGCAATGCACTCTCTATCTGGTGATAGTCTGCCCCATTGGCAGAAGCTCTGGCTATTACAACAATATCATAGCCACAAGCTATTTGTTTTTCTGATAATCTGTAACTCTCTCTTAAAAGGCGAGTTATTCTACTACGGACTACACTATTGCCCACCTTTTTACTGACAGAAATACCGTATCTGTTTTTATCTGTTCCATTACGAATTACATACATAACAAGAAGTCTGTTAGCAATGGAACGGCCTCTGTTATAAACAAATCTAAACTGATAATTTTTTTTAAGGGACTGAGTAAATAACATTTAATATTCCCCACTTTTAATGTACTATAAAACGAAAGCCCACTTAAAAAGCGGGCTTATGAAACTGTTACATAACCTACATAACATTCTTTTATTAAGCAGATAAAACCTTTCTGCCCTTTCTGCGTCTTGCAAGAATAACCTTTCTGCCGTTAGCAGTGCTCATTCTCTTTCTGAAACCGTGAACCTTAGCTCTCTGTCTCTTTTTTGGCTGGAATGTCATTTTCATATCAAAAGCACCTCCTTCTATAAATATATATAACTTACTTTAAGTCAAATCAAGCACTAGTCCTATTATAGTAGAAAACAAAGCTCTAGTCAAGAAAAATTTTATATTTTCCATATATTTGTAATGTAATTGTAAAATTTAGCCAATATGACTAGGCAGAGTAAAATCAAAAGTCTGTATCAAATTTTACAATATGGGCAAAATATTTTTGGTGATTATAATATGAAAAATTATAAAAAATGGATTTTCATAGTGTTAGGTACATTTCTTATGGCTGTTGCCCTAAATGGATTTTTAGCTCCTCATAACCTTGTAATAGGTGGTGCTACAGGCATATCTCTTATTGTACTTAGACTTTTTAATATTCCAATGTGGCTTACAAATTTAATAATAGATATTCCTCTTTTAATATGTGCCATAAAAATAAAGGGGAAAAATTTTGCCAAAAACACATTAATATCCACTATACTTTTATCCTTTTTTATAGGTATTACAGAATATATACCCTATTTTGAAACAGATATTTTAATGGGCAGCCTGTATGGTGGAATAATAAGTGGTATAGGCTTGGGACTTGTGTTTAAAGTAAATTCCACAACAGGTGGTTCAGACCTTGCGGCAGGACTTTTAAAAAAATTCTTTCCTCATATATCAGTTGCAAGAATAATGCTTATAATAGATGTTATAGTTATAGGACTTGGACTTTTTGTACTTGGAATAAGGTCTGTACTTTATGCCATAATAGCAGTCTATATAATAAGTAAAACCATAGATATAGTTCTTGAAGGACTGGATTTTGCAAAGGCAGCCTTTATAATTTCAGATAAAAGTGAAGAAATAGGAAAAGAAATAAACACAAAGCTAAAAAGAGGAGCTACACTTTTTAATGGTACGGGAATGTATACCCACAACCCTAAAAATATGCTTATAGTAGTAATGAGTTCAAAACAAATAGCTAAGCTAAAAGATATAACAACAACAATAGATAATAAATCCTTTATTTTTATAACTGATGTTAGAGAAATTATGGGGGATTTTTAAGTTAGTTTTTTTGAATTTAAACAAGTCGGTTTTCCGACCTGTTTTTATTTTGTAAAATAAAGCTTGTATTATTATTTTAACTGGTGTATACTAGCCATTGGTGATTATATATGAAAGATAAAAAAAATTATTTATTTAGCAATAAAGACTTATTTTCTCTTATATTTCCTTTAATAATAGAACAGCTTTTGGCAATGATAGTCGGACTTGCAGATTCTATTATGATTGCAAATGTAGGAGAAGATGCAGTATCGGGAGTATCTTTAGTAGATAGCTGTATGATTTTGCTTATTAATATTTTTGCTGCCCTTGCAACAGGAGGTGCTGTTGTGGCAGGACAGTATTTAGGGCAAAAAGATAAAAAGCACGCCTGCGAAGCCTCAAATCAGCTTGTGTGGTTTATGACTATATCAGCCTTTTTTATAATGATATTAATATATCTTATTAAAAATTTTATTTTAGACAGTGTTTTTGGTCAAATTACTCCTGAAGTAAGAGCATACGCCAACACTTATCTCATTATAGTTATGGCATCTGTTCCTTTTTTAGCAATGTATAATGGTGGTGCTGCCATATTCAGAGCTATGGGAAATTCAAAAATTACAATGAAAATTTCAATAGTAATGAACATTATAAATGTAGTAGGAAATGCCATTTTAATTTATGGTTTCGGACTTGGTTCAGAGGGTGTGGCAATTCCTACACTTATTTCAAGAATTTTTGTTGCAATAGCTGTAGTATATCTTCTTTTAAATGAAAATCTTGAACTTCACATTGAAAAAACCTTTAAATATGTGCCAAAAATGAGAGTTATTAAAAAAATACTTTATATAGGCGTGCCAAACGGTATGGAAAACAGTATGTTTCAGCTTGGCAAGATTTTAGTATTAAGCCTTGTTGCAACCTTTGGTACTTATTCAATAGCAGCAAATGCAGTTTGTAATGTGCTTGCAGGCTTTCAAACTCTGCCCGGTCTTACAGCAGGACTTGCAATAACTACTGTAATTTCAAGATGTATTGGTGCAGGAGATTATGAACAGGTAAAATATTATACTAAAAAACTTAATATGGTTTCTTATTTTGGTGTAATTTTTGCTGTTGTTTTAATTTGGGTACTGCTTCCATTAGTTTTAAGACTTTATAATTTGTCAGATGAAGCAACACAGGCAGCAAAGTATATTTTGTATTTACATGGTGGTTTTGCTATATTTATATGGCCTTTGGCATTTACACTTCCATCAGTTTTCAGAGCCAGCGGAGATGTAAAATTCAGTATGACAGTATCAATTATATCTATGTGGGTTTGCCGAGTTGTGTTAAGCTATGTAATAGGCAGATATATGGGTTTGGGAGTATTTGGAGTGTGGGTTGCAATGATTATTGACTGGTGGGTAAGAGCAATATTTTTTGTAGTTCATTATAAGAGAGGAAAGTGGAAAGGTAAGGCTATAGTTTAATTTTAAATATAGTTGCAGGTTTTTAGTTTACACAATACAGCTATCTATGATATAATTATCTTGAGTTTTAAACTCCGCAAGAGGGAATGACAAGGCGGTTATTTCCTACCTTTTGGTATATTTCGATGTGATGCCCTTGATTTAAGGTGTTGTATTCGGGATTCTACGAAAGGGGGATAAGTATGAGCTATGAAGAATTACTTAAAGCTTATTTTGCTTTTAAATTTAATTCAAAATATATTAGCATTAATTGTAATGCTATACATACTGAAATAAAAATAACCGCCCCAAACTTCGACCTTTAGGCGGTTATTTCATATAACATTTAACTAAGGTGGGAGAAACCGCAAGGTTGCTCCCTCTTGTGTTTTCATGATACTATAATTAAAATAAAATGTCAAGGTATATAAAAATTATTGAGGTAAAATATGAAAATTACGGATATTAAAGAACAGGTTAAAGATAAAAACAGGCTTTCAATTTATATAGACCACAAATTTTCCTTTGGTATTACAAAGGTAGATGCCATAATTTACAAATTAAAAATAGGTGATGAAATATCAAAGGAAAAATATGATAAAATAATATCAGAAAATGTATTTATAAAGGCAAGGGATAAGGCATTAAAGCTCCTTGGGTTAAGAGCAAGAAGTAAAAAAGAAATTATAGATAAATTAAAGGCTGACTACAATGAAGAAGTTATAAATAAAGTTTTATCAGTTCTTGAAAAATATGGTTATATAGATGATGAAAAATTTGCCTTTGCCTTTGCCAATGATAAATTTAAGCAAAAAGGCTGGAGTAATAAAAAAATTATCTACGAGCTAAAGCTTAAAGGAATATCACAGGATATTATAAATAAGGTTTTAGAAAAAAGCGACTTTGACACTTTTTCAGCCATAAAAAAACTTCTTGAAAAAAGGCTTAAAGGCAAAACAAAAATAGATTTTAAAGAAAAACAAAAGCAGTTTAATTATCTTGCCTCAAAGGGATATGAATTTGAAGAAATAAAAGAAGCCTTGGAGGATTTTATAAAAAATTTAGATTAAAATATAATTAGAATTTTTACTGTCATACTACTATGGCAGTTTTTTCTTGTCAAATTGCACTAAATATTGGACAAATTATCCATTCATTTGTTATTTATGTTTATTGTAAAAATTTTTTTATTGTGATAAAATTGTAAATAACAGAAAACTAAGCGGAGGAAATCAGATGAATCCTATTATTATTAAAAATGTAAAAATTGGTGAAGGTGTGCCAAAGGTTTGTTTGCCAATAGTTGGACATACTCAGTACGAAATAGTATCACAGGCTATGACTATAGCCTCATTAAAACCTGATATTGTTGAATTTAGAGTAGATTGGTATGATGCCTTTTTTGAGGAAAAAAATATTTTGGATATGCTTAAACAGGTTAGAAAGCTTATTGGAAATATTCCTTTACTTTATACTTTCAGAAGAATTGAAGAAGGCGGCTTGCAGAAAATTACAAAAAGCCATTATATAGAAATTAATAAGTTTGCCATTGAAAGCGGACTTATTGATATGGTGGATATTGAGCTTATGTCAGGAGATGAAACAGTTAAAGAAATTATTAACTGTGCAAAGGAAAATGGAGTTGTAGTAGTTTGTTCAAACCACGATTTTGAAATGACTCCTTCAATTAATGAGCTTTTAAAAAGACTTGAAAAAATGGTAGAAATAGGAGCTGATATTCCTAAAATAGCAATGATGCCTGTAGAAAATAAAGATGTTCTTACACTTCTTGAAGTAACTGATATTTTCCATAAAAAGCACCCTGATATTCCTTTTATTACAATGTCAATGGGAGGAAAGGGCGTTATTAGCAGACTTGCAGGAGAAATTTTTGGTTCTGCCGTAACTTTTGGATGTGCAAGAAAACAATCTGCACCGGGACAAATTGAAGCAGACGAGCTTGCAAGAGCTTTGCACATTGTTCACAATAATTTATATAATAAAGATTTTTAATAAAAGGGACTGCTTGTGCGGTCCCATTGTTTCATAGAAAAGAGATGATTTAATTGAAATATATTAGAGAGCTTTCAATAATTATTTTAATATCTTTTATAGGAGAGGCAATACATTTCATATTGCCCTTGCCTGTACCTGCAAGTATATACGGTCTTGTAATAATGTTTTTATGTCTGTTATTTAAAATAATTAAAATAGAAAGTGTTAAAACTGTGGGAAATTATCTTCTTGAAATTATGCCAATTATGTTTATTCCTGCAGGAGTAGGACTTATGACAGCTTTTGATATTTTAAAGCCCTTAATTATTCCTTATGCCATAATAACATTTTTTACAACTTTCTTTGTTATGGGTATTTCAGGAAAGGTTACACAAATTTTAATAGATAAAAAGGAGAAAACTAATGATTAATTTTTTAGAAACCTCCGTATTTTTCGGAGTAACCATAAGTTTTCTTACTTATGGCTTAGGAATTTTAATTCAGAAAAAATTTAAGCTTGCCCTATTTAACCCTCTTTTAATTTCTGTTGTGCTAATTATAATTTTTTTAATGGCAACAAAAATTGATTATAAATCTTATGAAGAAGGAGCAAAATACATAAGCTATTTTTTAACTCCTGCCACAGTATGTCTTGCCATTCCCCTTTATGAAAAAATAGAACAGTTAAAGAAAAATTACAAGGCAATTTTAATGGGTATATTATCAGGAGTTATTACAAGTCTGTTTTCAGTTTTTGCAATGTCCTATTTCTTTTCTTTAAGCCACGAAGAATATGTAACACTTCTGCCAAAGTCCATAACCAATGCTATTGGTATGGGAGTTTCTGAAGAACTTGGTGGATATGTGGCACTTACCGTTGCAATTATATTTATTACTGGAGTAATAGGCAATATGTTTGCCAAATGGTTTTTAAAATTAATAAATGTAACTCACCCTGTTGCAAAAGGTGTTGCAATGGGTACTTCCTCTCATGCTCTTGGCACATCAAAGGCTATTGAAATGGGAGAAACAGAGGGAGCAATTTCAGGATTGTCAGTTGGAGTTGCAGGAGTTTTTACAGTTATTTTTGTTTCATTTTTTTCTTATCTTATATAATAAATTATTTAGTTACAGGTTTTCGGAGGGACAAATACCCTCTGAAAACTATCAAATCATAAAATTCACCCCTAAAACATAATATAAAATTTACCAAAACAGCCTTAAAATTATTGCAAAATTTGTTAAAAAATTATATAATTTATATAATCAAATAAACAAATCGGGAGTGATAAAATGAAATTATTTAAACAAATTACAGCATTGGCTCTTTCTGCTATACTTAGCTTAACGGCTTTTTCTTTTGTTGCCACAGCAAAGGAAAATAATCCTACTTATTTTAATTTTACTCAAAATAAAATGGAGGGAGCCTTACAGCTTTATGTAAATAAGGTTGTGCCTAAATATTCTATGGAAAAAGGCTATGGTTTTGTATCTAAAACTACATCTATGCCCGAAAGATTAGTTAATATTTCTAAAATCAATATTACAAAAGACGGCTTTTCCGTTACTGAAACAGGTGCAGAAACCTTTAATTTAACTTATGGCGGAGAACCTTGTGATATAACAAAATCTACAAGACATAATTTAGGTGGTATGTGCTTTAGAGTAGACGCTCCTGCAGGAGGTTATAATATTGAAGTAGGTGCTAAAGGGGGAGAAGAAAAAAATATTGTTTCAATATCCTCAATGAATTCTTACAGAGTAAATACTACAAAATATTGGGACGCTGCTAAGGATATACCAAATCTTCATATTGGAACTTGGAACGGCGATGTATACACCCTAAACTATGCCAACGGAAGTAACGGCTTTATAGATATTGAAGTTGAACCTACTAAAATCGGTCAGCCTTGTGTATTACAGTATGTTAAAATTACACCTATTGAAAATACCAAGTCTGATAAAAAAACAATTTATCTTTTAGGTGACTCTACCTTAAAATCATATTTATTTGAAGAAGCTCCAATGTGTGGCTGGGGTCAGGTTTTTGACAGATTATTTGATACAGATAAAATTAATATTAAAAACTATTCCATGGGTGGTCGTTCTGTTAAGCAGATGTATCAGGAAGGCAGATTAAACGATATTATTATGACAGGTAATGAGGGAGATTATGTATTTATACAATCAGGTCATAATGACGAGAAAAAAGGTGAAGATGCCGACCCTACAGCAAGATTTGGAACAGGCTCTACAGAACAAATGTATAAAACATACCTTGAAACAAATTATATTCCTGCCATAAGAGCAAGGGGTATGATTCCTGTACTTGTTACACCAATGACAAGAGCAAGTAATTATGATGAAAAGAAAAAAGAATTTAAAAACAGTTTCACAACAAAAGACAGAGAATTTGTAAAGGTTATGAAAGAAGTTGCAACCGATACAAATACTCCTTTAATAGACCTTAACACTTTAAGCTGTGAGTATCTTACATCTTTAGGCTATGAGGGAGCAATGGCAGTTGTAATGAGCCTTGAAGCAGGAGAAAGCTGTGGTAAAACTAATAGCGGAAGCTTTGCAAACGGTCATCCCGATAATAAAATAGACACTACTCATTTTAAAGAGGCACTTGCAAAGCAATATGCAAGACTTGTAGCAGAAGAAGTTATGAGCCTGTGTGAAACTTACGATTATTTAGAGCCTATTGTAAATTCTATGACAGAAAATGTTAAAGCACATAACTGGGATAAGGTTTATCCTGAAGTTTGTAAAGATGTAATTAAAGGTGAAAATGCTTATTACAGAAACCAAATCGAAAAAATAGTACAGCTTGGAGTAATGACTAAGGATTATCAGGGCAATTTTAATCCTGATAAAATTATGACAGAGGCTGAATATGCAAAGGCTTTAGGTAAAATTTATAAAACAGAAATAAGTGGTTATGAGGATATTCCTTTAACAAGAGAAACTATGGCTGAAATTAATCTTAAAGCCTATAAATCAAAATATAGTGAAAAACCTAAGTATATGACAGACTATAACGGCACAAATATTTCTCCTGACTCACCTGAATATGACCCTAATTTAGTTGGTGAGGAGGCACAGTATTATCCTCTTGTAGGCTATGGAAAAATTACTGATAAAAGAGAAATGTCAATGGGTAAAGGCGGAGCAATGCAAGAAGCCTATGAACTTGGCTTAATTAGAAGCGATATAAGCCAAAGAGGAAAAATGGAAAATGGTACTGTCTTAGAGCCAAAAACAGAGGTTACAAGAGCAAAAGCAGCCAAGAGCTTATATTTTATGTATGTTCTTGGAAGTGATATAAATTTAGAAAATGATATAATAAGCAGGTGATATTATGAGCCTTAAAAACATAATTAAGGCAGCTAATGGCGAAATTTATGCTGACTTTGTCCTAAAAAACGGCAGAATTATTGATGTATTAGGTCACAGAATTGTAGAGGGTAATGTGGCTGTAAAAGACGGAATAATTATAGGAATTGGAGATTATATAGGAAAAGAAGAAATTGATGTAAGAGGAGCTTTTATTGCTCCCGGCTTTGTAGACAGCCATGTTCATATAGAATCAGCAATGATTACTCCAAGTGAATATGCAAATATTATAATGCCAAAAGGTGTTACAACCATTATTGCCGACCCTCACGAAATAGCAAATGTATGTGGTGAGGACGGACTTAAATTTATGATAGAGGACAGCAAAAATGTACCTTTGGATATACATTTTGTACTGCCATCTTGTGTGCCTGCAACACCTTTTGATAGTGCAGGCTGTGTAATTGATGGTGATTATACTAAGGAGCTTTTTGAAAAGTACGATTTTCTTGGTCTTGGAGAAATGATGAATTATCCGGGAGTTATAAATTGTGTACCTGATGTTTTAAAAAAGCTTGAAAGCTCCACTTTTATTGACGGTCACGCACCAATGGTTTCAGGCTATGGCTTAAATGCTTATATTTGCGGAGGTATAGATAATGACCACGAGTGTCAAAGCTATAAAGAGGCTTTGGAGAAAATATCAAAGGGACTTAATATTTTTATTAGAGAGGGTACAGGTGCTAAGAATTTAAGAGAGCTTATAAAAGCCGTAAATCCTTATAATTTAAGACATTTTTCTTTCTGTACTGATGATAAGGATATTTCTGATATTTTAGAAGAAGGCACTATAAGCCACTGTGTAGACTTAGCAATAAGACTTGGTTTAGACCCTATTGATGCCTATACTATTGCATGTTATAACACTGGTAAAAATTATAATCTTGGAAAAGTAGGTGCAATAGCACCTGGATATAAAGCCGATATTATTGTCACAAAGGATATAAATGCAACTGTTATAAAACAGGTTTATAAAAATGGTCAGCTTGTAGCAGGAAATGGTATGTCATATTTTGATGTAAAGCCAAGTAATAAGTCAAAGGTTACAAATACCGTAAATATCAAAAAAATAACTCCGTCAGATTTTAAAATGAGATATAACCCTAATGAACCTGTTATTTCCATTAATAAAGGAAGTCTTGTTACTGACGGTGTTTACAGAGAATACGCAGAGGATTTATCACTTTGTGCAAATATTGAAAGACATAAAGCCACAGGAAATATAGGAAAGTGTTTTGTTCAGGGTGTAACTATAGAAAATGGAGCTATAGCTCAAACTATTGGTCACGATTCTCATAATATTACCGTTATAGGAAGTGACGGTGAGAATATGTGTGAAGCTATAAATGCTCTTGGTAAAAACGGTGGTATTGCTGTTGTTAAAAATAAAGAGGTTATAGCTTTTATGGAGCTTGAAGTAGGAGGACTTATGTCAAGTAAGCCTGCTAAAATAGTATCTTATGAGCATAGTAAAATATTAGATGCTCTAAGGGAAATCTGCCCTGGGGGAAGTGGTGAGCTTTCTATGATTGTAAGCTTTATATCTCTTTTGGTTATTCCTCATTTAAAATTAAGTGACAGAGGACTTTTTGATGTAGATGAATTTAAGCTTCTGTAATTTATATTGGGGGATAGTAAAATATGATAACCAGAGAACATTTTGACGCAGTTTTAAACATTGTTGATAAAATATGCGATAGCGTTGAGAATTTTGCAGCTTTAAAGGAATATAGAATAGAAGAAGACCATAATTTAAAGGAATTTGTTAGATTAGATTTGGTAAATTTCTTAGTAATTATGGGAAAGTTAGATACTTTGTTAGATAGTGAGGAAATCAATTATATATCTGAGCTTACAGGTTATATTTTGGATAAAGATGTGTTGGAAAGGCTGTATTATGAAAACATAGATTTTAGAAATACTCCTCCTTACTCCCTTTATATTTTTACAGCTCTTGACAATATAATATATGATAAAGACGACAAGGACACCTATTCTGCCTATGCTTCAGAAAATATTATTTTACTTTTTGAAGTAGCAGGACAGCTTTTTATGGCAAGTGACGGTGAGATAACGGAAGATGAGGTTAATTTTTATACTTCATATACAGATATGATGAAAAATTACAGACAATCAAGTCTTCCTTTTGCAAAGGAACTTCCTGAAGTTGAAATTTTAGTTGGGGATTTTGAGCATAATGAAAACAAGGAAGAAACCCTAAAAGAGCTTTTAGATGAGCTTAATGCTTTAACAGGTCTTGAAAATGTAAAAAAAGATGTAAATTCATTAATTAATCTTCTTCAAATTATGAAAGTAAGAAAAGAAAGAGGTTTAAAACAAATGCCAATGAGTTTGCACCTTGTCTTTTCAGGAAATCCTGGCACAGGCAAAACAACTGTTGCAAGGCTTTTAGCTAAAATTTATCATAAATTAGGAGTATTGTCAAAGGGGCATCTTGTAGAGGTAGACAGGTCAGGACTTGTTGGAGGTTATATTGGTCAAACTGCAATTAAGGTTCAAGAAGTCATTAAAAGTGCATTAGGGGGTATACTTTTTATAGACGAGGCATATTCTTTAACTTCAAATAAAAGTGATAATGATTATGGAATTGAAGCTGTAGACACTCTCCTTAAAGGAATGGAGGATAACAGAGATGATTTTATTGTAATTGTTGCAGGTTATCCCAGACTTATGGAGGAATTTTTAGACTCTAATCCTGGACTTAGGTCAAGATTTAATAAAT
>JBJFFW010000240.1:0-13244 GCA_051892075.1 Lachnospirales bacterium | reverse complement strand
AAGTATTGAATTTGCCATATTCTCAAAAGTCTTTGAATTAGATGTTACTTCAGGCATAATAAAATTTTCAATATCATAATTATCAATAACCTTTGACATTGAGCCAATATGGTCTGAATGAGGGTGAGTTGCAATTACAAATTGAAATTTTTGAATATTCAAACTATCAATGTAGCTTTTTAATTTTTCCCATTTATCCCCTTCTCCTGTATCTATAAGCATATATTCTCCGTTACTTTCAATTATTGTTGAATCACCTTGTCCTATATCTATAAAATGAATTCTGGTATTTGGTGAAAAATAGGTTGTGTCCTGTGTATATTCTTCATCACTAATATTAAAATTAAAAAATAAAAGTGCCAAAGTGGCAAAAACAACCAATAATTTAAAAATATTCCTCTTTTTATCCATTTTTCCTACCTCTTTATATTAGATGTATCTATTGTTTTAATAATTTTACCTTTTGGCGTTTTCTTAAAATTAACTATAACAGTAGTTTCCTCATGAGGAATACCGTTAAACACCTGATAAATAGCTGCTGACATATTTATATCCAATGCTATTGCTACCATATCAGACTCACTTAAATTTTTGCAAACCACGACAAAATTAATAAAATTATTATCATGATTTATTGCTGATATATTATATTTATCCTTAGTCTTACTTAAAAAATATTCAACTCTTTCTTTAAGACTTATAATAAATTTTTCAAACTGAGTTTCATTCATTACTCCAACAATAAAGCCATCATCTGTAAAATCTATTTCCTTAACTCCCCAGCTTATAAGCTCACTTTTAATCTTATCTTTGCTTTCATTAATTCCAAAAAATTCGGGACTTATAACAAGTTTAACCACACTACCCCTCCAATCAAAAAACCTTTCATATATAGTATATACTAATATGAAAGGTTTTTCAACATTTTAAATTAAAACATTATTGAATTAAATTTGGATTATTAAATTGCTGAACAAGTATCTTATGACCTCTTACAATCTTATCAATACCTGCTTCAACCTGAGATATGTTATACTCAGCAGTTAATAAGTCTACCTCTGTAACTTTTCCAAGTTCATACTGAGCCTTAATTACATCATACTGATTTTTCAATACTGAAAGAGTACCTAATGTATCAATATAAGTCTGCTCAGTATCTTTAATGCTCTCATATAAATCTGTCATTTTTGACTGTAATTCAGTTTGAGCAGTTTCATATTCTCTTGCTGCACTCTTAGAGGCATTTTTCTTTGTATCATTAAGACCTGTCTGGTCAGATACAGGCACATAAGTTTTATAATCATACTCTGCCAAGTCTGCTGCATCTTTTTTAGCTCTAATATTTTCGCTTGTATTTAAAGCTCTTGTAATACAAGACTGTAAATCAACAGCTCCCATTGGTTCATACTCAACTTCATCAAGTACAATTTCATACTTTGTATCAAGATTAGTACCCATAGCATCATTAAGTGACCTAAAAGCACTTTCAATGGAATTTTCAAGAGATTGCTTTTCAGCAACAGTAGTATTGTAATTATTTACAATATTGTTATATTCAACTTCACTCATTAAACCAAGGCTTTTCTTAACCTTTGCAATTTCGATATTCTTCTCCTGAATTACCATATTCTGTTCATGTAAATCAATATCGTCCTGAGCTACCTTAATTGAATTAAACAAACTTTCAATATTTAATGCAATAGCCTCTTTTGCAATTTCTTCATTTGCAGAAAGACTTCTTAAAGCATTATTTAATGCTCTGATGTTGTAAGCCATCTGCTGGTTTGAAGAAGTAGATGAAATACTTGAGTCTGCAAAAGAATGAGCAAAACTAAAATTTAAGTCCTCATAGCTGTTATTTGATTCAACCTTATTTTCACTTAAAGTTTTAAGAGTTGGGCTGTAATCAATAGCCTTTTTTGTAGCTTCCTCAACGGTGAGAGTTGGTAAACCCATCTCACCGTTTTCCTTTTCAACTAAATTTCTTTGAGCCTGTGAATAATTTTTCTTAGTAGTTAGTTTCATATCGGCAAAAACCGTATTAGCTGAAACTAATGCCATAATTAATCCAAATGATAATGCTCTTTTAAACTTCATTTGAAATCCCCTCCTTTTTCATTGCCTTTTTAAATGCCTTCCTTGCTTCCTTAGCCTCGTCCTTAGCAGAAACCTTTCTACGATTTTTTCTGTTTCTGCCAAATTTATTCTTAATAGAATTAATAGCAGAATAAAGAACAGGAATAAATACCAATGTAATAAGTGTACCGATAGTAAGACCGAATACGATTACAATACCCATTGCCTGCTGTGATTCCATACCTGAACCAAGTGCCAAAGCTACAGGAATCATACCAATAACAGTAGTAAGAGTAGTCATAAGGATAGGTCTTAATCTATCTCGTCCGGAAATTATAAGTGCGTCATTTACACCAATCTTCTTATCCTTTTCCAAAATCTGGTTTGTATGGTCAACCAAAACGATACCGTTATTAACGACCATACCTACAAGCATTATAAGACCCATATAACCATTAGATGTAAGTGTAGTACCGGTTATAAGAAGTCCGAAGAAACCACCTGTAATAGCCATAGGCATTGAGAACATAATGATAAATGGATATACAAATGACTCAAACTGTGATGCCATAACCATATAAACAAGTAAAATAGCTACTATAATACAAGTAAACAAACTAGAAAAAGTTTCCTGCATTCTTTCCATCATACCGCCAAATTCATAGCTGTAACCTTCTGGGAATACATAACTATCAAGAACTTCTGTAACCATAGCCTGCTGTGCACTTGTATCAAGACCTTCAATTTCACCTGAAATTTCAATATATTTCTGCTGATTTTCTCTTGTAATTGTTAAGGCACTTTCACCCATTTCAATAGAGGCAACCTCTGTAAGAGGAACTGTTATACCTGTTGGAGTAGAAATTGTAAGGTTATTTAAGTCCTTAACATATTCAATCTTTTCATCAGGGTACATAATTCTAACATCAATTTCTGTACCGTTTGTTTTATACTCTGTAGCAACAGTACCGGAGTTTGCAGAATATACTGCATTTGCAATAGCACTTGTAGTAAGACCATACTGTGAGGCCTTAGCTCTGTTAATAATAATCTGTGCTTCCTGAGAGGCATCATCAAGAGATGACTCTACATTCTTAGCATTAGGAAGTGCAGCAATTTTATCTACAAGTTCATCACTAATATCTTTAAGAGTATCGTTATCATCACCCTTAATCTGAACTTCAAAGCCACTGCCACCAATAGAACCCATTGAGTTACCTGATGAGCTAACTTCAATTTCGCAACCGGCAACATCAGCAAGTTTTTCTTCAACTTCTATCTTAACCTCGTCTGTACTTCTTGTTCTGTCTTCCTTGTCACCAAGGTCATAGCTAATAGATATTGACTGACCTGTACTACCAAATCTACCGCCACCAATTCTTGCTTCCATTTTCTGAGTTTCAGGAATTTCACCAATCTTTGCAAGAATTTCTTCCATTTTTGCCTCAGCAGTGTCATAATCTGTACCATTTGGCAAATCTGCCGTAATACTCAAACTACCTTCATCTGTAGATGCCATAAGGTCAGAACCTACAAACTGAGTACAGAATAATGAAGCAACAAATAAGAATATAACTATTAAGAATGTTCTTATTCTATGACTAAGACAGTAACCAATAAGTCTTGCATAGGCATTATCCATTTTATCAAGGAAATTACCAACTATTTCATCAAGTCTGTTAAATATTCTTGAAATCTTACCATTGTTTCTTGAGCTTGCCTCTGATGCCATTAAAACAGCTGAAGCCATAGGAACAAATGTTAAGGCAACAACAAGAGATGCACCAAGAGCATAACAAACTGTATAAGAAATTTCCTTCATCAACTGACCCATAGTACCCTGCATAAATGTAAGAGGTAAGAATACGGCTACAGTTGTAAGAGTTGAGGCTGTAATGGCCATGGCAACTTCACTTGAACCTCTGTATGCTGAGTCAAAAGCAGACATACCAAGGGATTTTTTCTTAAATATATTTTCAAGAACTACTACTGAGTTATCAACAAGCATACCTATAGCAATAACTACACCACCAAGGGACATCATATTAAGTGACATACCTGTTAAATACATAAGTCCCAGCGTAGCAAAGATAGATGTTGGAATAGATACACCAATAATAAGAGCCATTCTTACACTTCTTAACATAACCAAAAGTACCAAAACGGCTATGATTGCAGCCTGAAAAGCTGTAGAAATCATATTGTTAATAGAAGTTTTAATATAATCGGCTGTATCTGTTACAATAGTAAACTTAAAATCAGGATACTGCTTTTCAAGTTTTGTTATTGTATTCATTACTAAGTCAGTAACAGTAACGATATTTGCATCATTCTGCTTAGAAAGAGAAAGAGTACAACCTTCCTTACCATCAATTAATGATATAGACTCTTTATCTTCTTTAGCTTCTTTTACTTCAGCAACATCTTTAACCATAATTGTGTTGCCTGAATTTGTTTTAATATAAGTATTTTTAATATCTTCAATAGAGTTAAACTGTCCTACTGTTCTAAGAGATATATCTAAATTACCTCTTTTAAGCTCACCTGAAGTGATATTATTGTTTTCAGCACCAAGTGCCTGTGAAATTGTAGACATTGTAACACCATAGTTTTCCATTTTGTTCTGGTCTACAATTACTCTAACCTCATCATCTCTACCACCTGATAATGATACTGATGATACACCGTCAATTCTTTCAAAGCTTGATACAACATTTTCATCAAGAAGGTTATAAAGTGTATCAACATCATACTTGCTGCTTGTAACACCAACATTGATTGTTGTTGCATTCATATCCATCTTCATAATAATAGGGTCATCTGCATCATCAGGAAGCTGTCTTTTTACTCTGTCAAGCTTATCTCTCATATCATTTGTAGCAGTATCAATATTTGTACCGTCTACAAACTGTACTACTACTATAGATGAACCTGTTGATGATGAAGATGTAATGGTATCAACACCTGTAAGGGTTGCCAGTGTTTCTTCAATAGGTTTTGTTACCAAATCTTCCATTTCTTCAGGTGCCGCACCTGTGTATGTACAACTAACTAAGGCTATTGGTAAGTCAATATTAGGTGTCATAGCAAGTTCAAGGTTGTTATATGCTATCATACCACCTAAAAGAACTACCAAAGTCATCATTATGACTGTAACTTTTCTTTTAATACAAGTTTTTATCATTTCTTAGCCTCCTTACTCTCCTTCTTATCAGAAGTTTCGTCAGGATTTTCTGTAGTTGGCTCAGTTGTAATTTCTTCGCCATTATCTGAAACAATATTAATTTGGTCACCGTCAGCAAGGTAAGTCTGACCACTTGTTACAACCTTATCATTAATTGATAAGCCACTTGTAATTTCAATAGTCTTACCTGTATCAATACCTACATTTACTACAACCTTTTTAGCTGTATTACCATCAGATACAAATACATAATATTCCTCTCCGTTATCATCAAGAACTGACTCTCTAGGAAGAACTACAGCATTATTACTTGTAGACTTAGCAAAGTAAACCTCAGCAAACATACCGCCTTTTAATATACCATCAGGGTTTGGAATATTTACCTTTATAGTGTAAGTACCGTCTGAATTAGCAGATGGTGGAATTTCACTAATACTACCTGTTGTCTGATTATTAGAGGACAATGAAGGAATATTAATAGTAACAGCGTCACCAACTTTAACAGAAGTTGCAACCTGTTCAGATGCCTTAACTTCTACATTAACAGAACTTAAATCCACAATCTGATAACCTGCATCACTAATCATAGAACCTACTACTGCATTTTTACTCATTACTGTACCTGAAACAGGACTCTTAACAGTGCAATATGAAACCTGCTGCTTAGCATTATTTACACTAACCTGCGCAGCCTGTAATTGAGCCTGAGCTGATTTTAAGCCGTCATTAGCTTTTCTAATATTTTCACTTGTCATTTTCTTTGATAAAATCTCATAATTTGTCTTAGCCTGAGAAAGAGCATCTTCTGCACTCTTAACACTAAGTTCTGCCTTAGCCTTACTATTTTGAGCAGTTGTTAAAGCATTTTCAGCCTGTTCAAAGCTAATTCTTGATGAATTAAGTGCATCATCAGATACACCGCCTACAGCATTAAGCTGCTTATCCATTTCATAATCATTTTTAGCCTTATCATAATTTGTCTGAGCATTAGTAATCTGAATTTCACAATCTGATACAGATTTTTTAGCATTTTCAAGACTTGTTTCACAATTTGTAATGCTTGACTTTGCACTTTCAAGCTGTGACTGCATACTTGCACCATTTGCTGTATCAACAGATGTCTGTGCAGATGCTACAGCCTGTCTTGCAGTATTTAAAGATGCTTCAGCAGTTCTAAGGCTGTTTTGGTAATCAGTATCATCAATTCTATATAATACATCACCTACATTAACCTTATCACCAACTTCAAAATATGTACTAACAACTGTACCCTGTACCTTTGCTGTTACATCAACTGTATCAGCAGCCTTAATTGTACCTGAATACATATACTCATCTTTAACAGTATTAAGCTTAGGATTTTCAACTTCTACATTTGTTACCTTAGCTTCTTCCTCACCCATACCATCTTTAGGGCCTTTGCCACCACAGCCTGCTAACATTGCTAAACATAAAACAGCCGCTGTAAATCTTAAATACTTTTTCATAGTAACCTCCATATTTATAAATTTTGAATAATTATACATTATCTATATTAAAATATCATTAGAATTTATAATCTTAAATGATTTTTAATAAAATATTAAGTAATTGTTCTGTTTCCTCTCTGGTTAAATTATCAAATACGCCAATTTTAATATCATCAAGTGATTTTTCAACCTGACAATGAACCTCTCTGCCCTTTTCCGTCAGATTTATTAAAACCTTTCTGCCGTCAGTATTACAATTCGCTCTTTCTATTAAACCACTTTTTGTCATTGTATTTATAATAGATGTAACAGATGAGCCTTTGACTCCCAGAAGTTCTACTAAATCCTTTTGGCAGAGAGCTTTATCTCCATTATTATAAATAATATGGAGTATTACTATTTGCGGAAAAGACATTTTGAAATTCTTTAAATGCTCCTCTGCAATTCTTGCACACTCGTGACTTATTTTATAAAATATTTGTATAATTTGCCTTTCTACATCATTTTCCATAATAAACCACCTAAAATAAAAATTAAATAGAATTCTAACAAATAATGATTATACTCCCACAATAAATATTTGTCAACTAATTTAAGTAAAATTTAAGATAATTGAAAGAAGTAATTTTATAATAGTTTCTATAGTTTTTATGTTATGCAAAAAATTACATTTGACATTATGTCTTCCTATTAAATATTAAGATTATACTGCTCATTTTACTGTTGTAAAAATCTACCTCCTCTGTTTTGACCCATACCATCTCTCATTCCAAAATTTCTATCTGAATTTCCATATTTTGTTACACCCTCTGAAGCTAAAATTTCAAGAGTTTCTTCTCCATTTATATAGAGTTTGTATTTTTCTCCTGTTTTAAGTTTGTCAGAGGCATAAGTTATATTTTGAAACTCTTTAGGTGATACAGTTTCATAAATTGTCTTATTTTCACTATCCATTATTAAAATTGTACTTCCCTCATTTTGTACTTCCTCAAGGGTAATACCTAATATATTCCCACCACAAGATTCAGGATATTCGACCATTCCAGCACTTCCTATTGCCATAAGCTCTCCGCCATAATACTGACATAAGCCTGCACTATCTAATGCTCCATTTCCTCCACTTGTTGGTCCATATACTGTTATATCACCACCATAGAAAAATAAATTACCATTAGAGTCAATTCCGTCACCCTTTGAATTTACAGTAACTTTTCCTCCATTAAATACAATTTGATGATTATAGCTTTCTTCTGCATTATTCATTGCCCTAGTATCACCACCACCGGCATTTATACCGTCTTCATCAGATTTAATATTTACATTACCGTCATTTACCGTTAAAGTAGCCTTTGTTTCAATACCCTCATCTTTACTTGTTATATTTACATCACCACTATTTACAAATATACAGCCCATAGCCTTTATTCCTTTTCCCTTTTCAGAGGTAATATCTATATTTCCATTATTTATAACTATAATATCATCACTTTTTATGCTGTGGTCTGTTGAATTTATGGTAATTTTACCACCGTTTATTGTAATATTTCTGTCTGATTTAATTCCTTTTGAACTTATATTGTCTGTAGTTTCTGCATTAGTTTCTTCCTTATTATATTCTCTATTTTCGTCTAATGGAATTTCAAACTTTTCTCTATCAGGCTTTTCACCCATTGGCTTTTCAGGTGGTGCTGATTGAAAGTCAATATTATTATTCTCTGGTGGCTGTTTATTTTCTCTATTCATAAATCCTCTTTCTCCACCCTTTGACATATCAAATTCTTCATTACTGCTTTCAGCAATTTCACCCCTTGTTGTAATAGTTATATCACCATCATTAATTACAACACATTTATCTCCACTTATGCCATCTTCCATAACATCAAGATTAATTACACCACTTTCTATTTCTATACCATCATTTGCCTTTATGCCATCTCCTACAGAAGTTTTAATATTTAAGTTACTCTCTTTTATGTCTATATCATCATCAGAAACTATGCCATGATTATAATTACCATTAATATTTAATGTTCCTGTTCCCTGTATATCTAAATCATCATTTGAAAATACACAGCCTTTAGCATCTACCAAATATTCTTTACCGTCTGTAAGGGTATTTGTTGTATTTTCCTGTAATTCTATAATGCCTTTTTTACTGTTTTCAAAATATATTGCAGGTCCATTTTCATTTTCAATATTAACATTATTTAATATAAGCTTAACCTTTCCATCAGTATTAATTTTAATCATACCTTTGTAATTACCTGTAAGAGTATATACTCCATTAGTATTAATTTCATATATAGAGTCTGAAATGCCTGTTAAATCCACATTAACCTTATTTTCTTTCCAACTATCATCACTAACTTCTTCAACTTCAATTACATTTCCATCTGAATTAAATTCTTTACCTGTAAGATAATTTATAGATGCAACTGTAATATTCATTGAGCCATTTTCTATGGTACATGGAAGATTTAATTTAACCTTATCACCATTTAATAGAGCTGTGTCTGAATTAAGAGTTAAAACAATAACATTTTTACCCTTAGTTGCATATAAAGTCTTATTTGTACTCTCCCAATTTGTGTCATAGCCTATGCTTTCAAGAGCTAATCTTGCAGGGATTTTTTCCTCACTTCCCTTAACCTCATATACAGAAACCTCATTTGTTGCAGCCGTTGTAAAATTACAGCCAACTGTTCCACCAATCATTGCCATTATTAATATTAAAGAAAATCTTTTTTTCATATTTATCACTCCAATTTTATTTTTTTACATAGAAAGTATAATATATAATTTTTAAACTATATTAAGTAAATTATTAAAATTTAATTAAAAACTGTTGTTTTTTTATTTATTTATGATAAAATTTATTTAGAATTCAATTCAGGAGGTTATATATGCACTACATAAATGAGTTAAAAGACGGTGAGTCTTTCAGAGAATTCTATCTTTGTAAACAAAGACAAAGTATGAAATCTAAAGCAGGTAAAACATATTTATCTCTTACTCTTTCTGATAAAACAGGCAATATTAACGGTAAAGTTTGGGATATGACAAGAGATATTCAAGCCTTTCAAGAGGGAGATTACATAAAAATAGAAGCATCTGTTCAAACTTTTAATAACGAACTTCAGCTTAATATTAAAAAAATAAGACGAGCAGAAGAAGGAGAATATAACGAGGCTGATTATATTCCTACAACTGATAAAGATATAGATGTTCTTTATAATAAACTTATTTCTTTTATAAAATCAGTTGAAAATAAATATATTAAAACTATGCTTACAAATATTTTCATTAATAATACTAAAATTAATGAAAGCTTTAAAAAACATACGGCAGCTAAAGCTATGCACCACAACTATATGGGTGGTCTTATTGAGCATACTATATCCGTTACGGAACTTTGCGATTTTATGGCTTCCCATTATGAAGGAGTAAACAGAGATATACTTATAGCCTCAGCACTTCTTCACGATATTTGCAAACTTATAGAACTTTCAGAATTTCCAAACATTGACTATACAGATGATGGAGAACTTTTAGGTCATATTGTAATGGGTTCTGAATTTATTGGCAAAGAAGCCGATAAAATAGAGGGTTTTCCTCATCAGCTTAAATCCCTTTTGCAACACTGTATACTTGCTCATCATGGAGAGTATGAATATGGTTCTCCAAAGTTGCCAAGAACTATTGAAGCCTTTATACTTCACTGTGCAGATGATACAGATGCAAAGGTAAATATGTTCCAGAAAGCTATTAGCGAAAATACTAACACAGGTAACTGGGTTGGTTATAATAAAATTTTACAGAGAAATATTAGAAAGACCGATTTTTAATTATGATTAAGAAAAATGAAATTTATAATATTAAAATTACAGATTTAGGAACTCAAGGAGAGGGAATTGGCAAAATTGACGGCTATACTCTTTTTGTTAAAAACGCTTTGCCTGATGAAATTTGCAAGGTTTTGGTTGTTAAAGCCAATAAAAATTATGGTTATGGTAAGGTTCTTGAAATTATAGAAAAATCCCCTTATAGAATCGACCCTGTCTGTCCTGTTGCAGGCAAATGCGGCGGCTGTACACTACAGCATTTAGAATATAGCCAACAACTAAAAAGAAAGCAAAATAAAGTTAAACAAAATATAGAAAGAATTGGTGGATTTTCAGACATTGAAGTTTTAGAAACTATAGGTATGGATTTTCCTTATAATTATAGAAATAAGGCTCAGTACCCTGTAAATTATGACAAAAATGGTATTAATATGGGTTTTTATTCTCTAGGCAGCCATAAAATAGTAAATTTTGATGATTGTTTAATAGGAAGTAAAAATAATAAAGAAATTTTAAATGCAATTAGAAAATTTATGACCATTTTTAATATTTCAGCCTATAACGAAGAAAAAAATACCGGTCTTGTAAGACATATTCTCATAAGAGAAGGCTATTTTACAGATGAAATTATGGTTTGTCTTGTTGTAAATAGCAACAATTTTAAATATAAAAAGGAATTTTCTGATATTATTTCAGCTATAAAAAATGTAAAATCAATAGTTATAAATTATAATAAAACTAAATCCAATGTAATTTTGGGAGATAGGTGCGAAACAATTTGGGGACAAGACTATATAACAGATAAAATAGGAGATTTAAAATTTAAAATTTCTCCTCTTTCATTTTTCCAAGTTAACCCTAAACAAACTTATAAACTATATTCAAAAGCTTTGGAATTTGCAGACTTAAAAGGAAATGAAACCGTTATTGATGCCTATTGTGGCATAGGAAGTATATCTTTGTTCTTGGCACAAAAAGCAAAAATTGTTTATGGAGTTGAAATTGTAGCTCCTGCTATAGAAAATGCTAATGAAAATGCAAAAATAAATAATATTACAAATGCAAAATTTTATACCGGTAAATCAGAAGATATCGTGCCAAAACTTTATAATGAGGGTGTAAAGGCAGATGTAATGGTTGTTGACCCTCCACGAAAAGGCTGCGATAAAAGCTTACTAGAACTAATTATAAAAATGAAACCTGAAAAAATTGTTTATGTAAGCTGCGATAGTGCTACACTTGCAAGAGATTTAAAAATTTTGTGCCAAGATGATGAATATAAAATCGAAAAGGTACAACCGGTGGATATGTTCCCTCATAGCTACCACGTTGAAACGGTGGTATTGATGTCAAGGGTTGATAAGTGAAACTTGAAAAAACCTTAATTTAAGCCTTTTTTACACATACTAACTTTTGACATCAATATTGAACACCACTAAAAATCACTTTACGGAAAGTGGTCAATATAAAAAATGTGTGTCAGGTTGTGACCTCGGATTAGATAATGCAAATTGAAACAGTGATTTAGATATCACAATTCTTTAGCGGATTTTCTGGTTAGGCAACAAATCCGACAACTCGACGCTAAGGGTAATGTTGTACAGTGGATTAGATGTTTAGGGAAGGAATTTTATATGAAACGAGCATATTATTCAAGCAATATTAATGAATTTATAAATAAAAGCGAATATGAAATTTTCGGTGAAATTACAAGCAATGACCAATTTTCATCTGAGGATTTGCAAAAAAACACATGGAAAAAAGAAATTGAAATTTTAAAAAGAGAGCTTGCAAATTTTTCAGAGGGACATTTGCTCTTTGAGTATACTATTCCCAGAATAGTAAACCGAATTGATAATGTACTTTTATATAAAGGAATTGTATTCTTGCTTGAGTTTAAGGTAGGCGAAAACACCTATCCTAGCAATGCGATAAATCAAGTGACAGATTATGCTCTTGATTTAAACTGTTTTCATAAGGAAAGCCATAATAAATTGTTGGTACCTATTTTAATATGTACAAATGCACAGAATATTCAAACAGATATTTCTATTATGAAAGAAAATATTTTAAATACCTACTGCTGTAACGAGTTTGGAATTAGTGAGTATATTAAAAAGGTTTCTGAAAAATTCAATAGACCAGATTTTGATTATTGTAAATGGATAAACTCAATCTATATGCCAACGCCTACAATTATTGAGGCTGCACAAGCTTTATACATGGGGCATAATGTAGAAGATATTTCAAGGAATGATGCAAGCGCAAAAAATTTAAATCAAACCACAAAGGCAATTAACAAAATAATTGACCACAGTAAGGAAAACAACAAAAAGTCAATTTGTTTTATTACCGGTGTACCCGGTGCAGGAAAAACTCTTGCAGGACTTAATATTGCAATTGAGCGACAAAAGGTTGATGAAGATGAACACGCAGTTTTTCTTTCCGGGAACGGTCCTCTTGTTGATGTCTTGCAAGAAGCACTGTGCAGAGACGATGTAAAGCGAAATGGTATTAAAAAGACTGATGCAATGCGCAAAGTAAAAGAATTTATTCAAATAATTCATCATTTTAGAGATGATGCAATTTCAGTTAATACTCCTCCAGTTGAAAGAGTTGCAATTTTTGACGAAGCACAAAGAGCTTGGGATGAGCCAAACCTTTCAGATTTTA
>JBJFFW010000239.1:0-2941 GCA_051892075.1 Lachnospirales bacterium | reverse complement strand
ATTGACCCTTGGTCAATCCTTGAGGATTTATTACAGGTATTATTATTAGGTTAGTGTTTTGGTTTACTTTCATTTTATGAATGAACATTATCCACACATAAGAATTATAATATTTAACGGGCGAAAAATTCGCCCGTTTTTCTATTGAAATATCATATTAAATTGCTATTTTATAATACCTGATAAATTTAAAAAAATATACCAATTAAATCATAACCTTTAAGTGAACCCACAAGGATTGACCTTGGTCAATCCGACAAAAAGTTTTTGCCTAGCTTTTTTCAAAAAGCTAGCAAAGTCCCCAATTAACTACTCACTAAGACTTTCAGTCAAAATAGTAATGGCATTGTCAATATCCTCTTTTGAAACAATTAAAGAAGGCACAAATCTTATAACATTTTTACCTGCATTAACAAGCAAAAGCCCCTTTGAAATAGCCTTTGCAACATAATCAGCAACAGGTCTGTCAAGCTCAATACCCTGCATTAAGCCAACACCTCTGCGTTCTTTTACAAAATCAAATTTATTAACTATTTCATCAAGTTTTTCCTCTAAATATTTGCCCTGTACCTTAACATTATCTAAAACTCCACCTAAAAGCTCATCAACTACTACACAACCTGCAGCAGTAGCAAGAGGATTTCCACCAAAGGTAGATGCGTGGTCCCCAGGAACAAAGCTCTCGGCAACCTTAGCTTTAGCCATCATAATACCACAAGGCACACCACCTGCAATACCCTTTGCAGTAGACATAACATCAGGCACAATACCATAATGCTGATAAGCAAAAAGTGTGCCAAGTCTGCCTACACCACACTGTACCTCATCAAACATTAAAAGCATATCCTTTTCATCACATAATGCTCTTACTTTCTCTAAAAATTCCTTATTAGCAGGAATAATTCCGCCCTCGCCTTGAACAGGCTCCATTAAAATTGCTATTGTATTTTCATTAACAGCAGCCTTTACTGACTCAAAATCATTATAATTAGCATACTTAATATGAGGTAACATATCACCAAAGCCCTCGTGATAATGAGCCTGACCTGTGGCAGTAACGGCACCAAAGGTTCTGCCATGGAAAGAGTGATACATTGTAACAATTTCCTGTCTGCCTGTTTTAGAGCCGTATTTTCTTGCAAGCTTTAAGGCTGCCTCAATACTTTCTGCTCCGGAATTACAGAAAAACACCTTATCCAAACTACCGTTTTCAACAAGTTTTTGAGCCAATTCTACCTGTGGCTCTGTATAATACAAATTAGAAATATGAATAAGCTTTGATGCCTGTTCTGAAATTGCCTTAACAAGTTTAGGGTGATTATGACCTAAAGAATTTACAGCAATTCCTGCAACAAAATCAAGATATTCCTTTCCATTTTCATCATAAACCTTCATTCCCTCTCCCTTTACAAAAGTTAAAGGGAAACGATTGTAGGTTTTCATTACATATTTTTCACCAAGCTGTGCTGTTGTCATTTTTTAAACCTCCTAAGCCTCAATAAGAGTACCAATACCCTTATTAGTAAATATTTCAAGAATTAAACAATGGGCAATTCTGCCATCTAATATATGCACATTTTTAACACCGGCCTCAACTCCCGCTATACAGCACTGTACCTTTGGAATCATACCACCTGCTATAACATTTCCAATAAGTTTTTTAACTTCGTCACATTTTATAACAGAAATTACACTTTCAGGGTCATTTACATCTTCCAAAACTCCTGCAACATCAGTTATAAACACTAACTTTTCAGCCTTTAAAGCTCCTGCAACGGCAACTGCCGCATAATCTGCATTTACATTATAGCTGTTTCCAAACTCATCTACACCAATAGAAGAAATAACAGGCACAAAATCATTATTAATTAAAGTGTTAATAAGCTCTGTATTAACCTCTGTAACATCACCTACAAGACCTAAATCAAGTCCCTTTGGCATAGCCTTTTTAACCTTCATAAAGGCAGCATCTTTTCCACATATACCAACGGCATTTATACCATGCTGACAAAGTTCAGAAGTAATATTTTTGTTAACCTTACCAGCTAAAACCTCCTGAACAACCTCCATAGTATCTTCGTCTGTAACTCTTAAACCGTCTATAAACTTTGGCTCAATTCCAACTCTTTCAAGAGCCTTATTTATATCCTTACCGCCACCATGAACTACAACAGGCTTAAAGCCAACATATTTCATTAAAGCAATATCAGCCATAATAGTCTTTTTAATTTCCTCATTTACAAGGGCAGCACCACCATATTTTATAACAACTGTAATTCCTGAAAATTTCTGTATATAAGGCAAAGCCTCTGTAAGTACACTTGCCTTTTTAATTATATCAATCATAATTTACTCCTTTTTTAACTTCTGTAATCTCCATTAATTTTTACATAATCATAAGTTAAATCACAGCCCCAAGCAGTTGCATTTTCATTACCCTCATCAAGGAACATATCAATATAAATATTATGTTCAGATAAAATAAGAGCTGCCTTATCCTCATCAAATACAATAGGAGTGCCTTTATCCATAAGTTTAATTTTGCCTTTGTCACTTCTAAATTCAATAGTTACAGCCATTGGATTAAACTTTGCACCACTATAACCCATAGCACACAAAACTCTGCCCCAGTTAGCATCTTCACCAAAAATAGCAGCCTTTAAAAGAGAAGATGAAACTACACTTAAAGCCATTTTTCTTGCATCGTCCTTAGTCTTACAGCCATAGGCATTAGCCTCAATAAGCTTAGTTGCACCCTCGCCGTCATCAGCACAGGCTATTGCAAGTTTTTTATTAATAAAGAAAAGAGCTTCCTTAAATTTATTATAATTTTCATCTTCTTTGTCTATAATATCATTTTCAGCCATAGCATTTGCAATAGTTACAACAGTATCATTTGTAGACATATCTCCATCTACACTAATCATATTAAAAGTATCTA
>JBJFFW010000238.1:0-13405 GCA_051892075.1 Lachnospirales bacterium | reverse complement strand
CCTATGACATTAGAACATATAGATGGAATAATGGAAATTGAAAAAGACAGTTTTGCTATTCCTTGGACCAGAAAGTCTGTGGAAAGTGAATTAAAAAATAAACTTGCCATATATATTGTGGCTCTTTTGGATAATAAGGTAGTTGGCTATGGCGGTATGTGGCATGTTGTAACAGAGGGTCATATTACAAATATAGCTGTTCATAAAGATTATAGAAACAAAGGCATTGGAGATAGTCTTGTAAAAAAATTAATTGAAATAGCCTATGAAAAAGAAATGATAGGACTTACTCTTGAAGTAAGACCAAGTAATGAGGCTGCATTAAAGCTTTATAAAAATAATGGATTTAAGCTTGAGGGTATCCGTAAGGAGTACTATGAGGATAATAAAGAGGATGCCTATATTATGTGGAATATGCTTATGTCTGAAAATTAGTGAGAGGGTGTTGTTATGATAACAGAGTTAAAATATAATCAGTTGAAATTTTTTTGTGATGAAAATGATATTACATTGGAAGATGTTAAAGCGGATAATAAAATTATAGGTCAATCAGAAGGTGCAGAAGCATTAAGATTTGGATTAAGCGTAAAGAAAAAAGGCTACAATGTCTATGTGGCAGGGCTTTCAAATAGCGGTAAAACAACTTTTGCTACGGAATTTGCTAAAAAAATAGCTGCAAATGAGCCTACACCTGATGATATTTGTTATATTTATAATTTTAAAAATCCTAATTCTCCAAAAATTTTAAAAATAGCTGCCGGTGAAGGAAAAAAATTAAAAGAGACAATGGAAGAACTTATAAGTATGCTTTCTGTTGAAATTCCAAAGGCATTTTCATCTTATGAATATGAAGAAGAAAGAGAAAGAATAACAAAAGAAACTCAAAAAAATAAAGATGCTGTAATTAAAAATCTTACTGAAGAAGCTAAGGAATTTGATTTTGGTGTTAAAGTTGGGCCTAATGGTGGAGTTTATTTTTTACCTATAGTTGATGGTAAGACTATTAACGAAGAAGAATTTGAAGCCCTAGATGAAGAAGAAAAAGAAACCATTACAGAGGGTTCTGATGAAGTTCAGGCACTTGCCTCAAAGGCAATGAAAGAAATAAGGCTTATTGATAAAAAGGCAAAGGCTGAAATTGAAAAAAATGATTATAACATAGCCTTAATGGTTACAGGTAGATTTATAACTCCTATACAGGAAAGCTATTGTGATAATATTGATGTAACAAATTATCTTATTGATGTTAAGGAAGATATTTTAAATAATTATCAGGATTTTTTAAATGATGACGATGATTCATCAGATGACCCTATTGCATCAGTAATGCCTTGGTTAAATAGAAAAGACAGCTCTGATTATTTATATAAATATAAAATTAATCTTATAGTTGATAATAGCCAGTTAAAAGGAGCTCCGGTTATAGTTGATTATAATCCTACTTATACAAATCTTGTAGGTGAGGTTGAGTATGAAAGTGAAAACGGCAATTTTGTAACTGATTTTATGAAAATTAAGCCGGGAATTATTCATAAAGCTAATGGGGGATATTTAATATTTAATGCTTTTGATATTTTTGGAAATGCCTTTGCTTGGGAAACCATAAGAAAGGTTTTAAAAACAAATAAGGTAAAAATTGAGCCTTTAAAAGAATATCAGCTTGGAGGAATTACAGTTGCAGGCATACAGCCTGAAAGCTGTCCTGTTGAATTTAAGGTTATAATAATTGGCAGTATGTATTATTATGAGCTTTTAAAAGAATATGATGATGATTTTGCAAAGCTTTTTAAAATTTGTGCTATTTTTGATTATGAAATGGACAATAATAAAGATAATATTTCATCACTTGTATCTTTTATTAAGGATTTTGTGGAAAATCAGAAAATGTTGCCTTTAAGTGTTGGAGCTGTAGGAAAGATTATTGAATATTCTGCCAGAATGTCTGAAAGACAGGATAGATTCTCTACAAGATTTGGTATATTGTGCGATATTATATCCGAAGCTGAAGCATGGGCAAAAATTGAGGGTGCAAATGAAATAAGTTCTTTATATATTGAAAAAGCAATAGAAAAAAGAATTGCAAGAGCTGATATTTACACCAGAAAGCATCAGCAAATGATTGTTGATAATGAAATAATGATTGATACTGAAGGTAAAAAAATAGGTCAGGTTAATGGTTTATGTGTAATGGAAATGAATGAGTATACCTTTGGTATGCCAACAAGAATTACTGCATCAGTTTACACTGGTAAAGCAGGTATAGTAAATATAGAAAAAGAATCTGAAATGAGTGGCTCTATTCATGATAAAGGTGTGCAGGTTCTTACAGGTTATCTTGGAGGAAAGTATGCACAGAAATTTCCTTTGACACTAAGTTGCAGATTGTGTTTTGAACAAAGTTATTCAGGTGTAGACGGTGACAGTGCAACAACTACAGAAACCTACGCAATTATTTCAGCTTTATCAGAACTGCCTGTTAATCAAGAACTTGCAGTTACAGGAAGTATGAATCAGTTTGGAGAAATACAGCCTATAGGTGGTGTAACATATAAGATAGAAGGTTTTTATGATATTTGCAAAAAAAGAGGTTTAACAGGCTCGCAAGGTGTTATTATTCCAAGACAGAATATTAAAGACCTTGTACTTAAAAATGAAGTTATAGATGCCGTAAAGTCTGGAAAATTCCATATTTTTGCAATAGATAATATTGATGATGGACTTGAGCTTTTACTTGGAGTAAAAGCAGGCAAAAAACTTTCAAGAGGAAGTTTTACAAAGGACAGTATTCATTATAGAGCTTATGAAAAATTAAAAAATTATTATAAATTAAATACTGCAAATTAATGTAAAATAGGTTATCGCTGGATAACCTATTTTTGTATTTATTCACATTTATACAATAGTATATTTGTCCCTTCTTAGGTTAATTTAATTATAGGGAGGGACAAAAATGAAATTAAAAAAATTTAGAAAAATAATTGCTATATTTATATTATTCTTTATAATATATTTTCTTTGTGAGTACATTTTTATTCCAAAAACAATTAATCTTACGGCAGGAGAAAAATATACCATTAATCTTAATTCACCCTTTAATGCCACAATTTATCCTCAGACAAAGCAAGCCATATATATTAACAACACCTGTGTAAGCGGTTCAAAGGATATTTCTTTAAATAATGAATTTCAAATGATATGTAACAAAGGCAGTGCTAATTTACAGGTAAAATTTTTAGGAGTGCCATTAAAAGAAGTAAATATAAATGCTTATGATAAGAAAAAAGTATATCCTGTTGGCAAAACTGCGGGAATTTGTATAAATACAAAGGGAGTATTAGTTTTAGCAACAGGACCTGTAAAAGATGAATACGGACAAAGTTTAGAGCCTGCAAAAAATATTATTAAAACAGGGGATATTATAACAGAGGTAAATAACAAAAAGGTGTATTCAAATAATGAATTAAAAGAAATAATTAAAACTTCCGATAAAGTAAATATAAAATATTTAAGAAATAATACCTGTTATAGTGTAACACTAAATACCGTAAAATCATCTTCAGATAATGGTAATAAACTTGGTTTATGGGTTAGAGACAGCACCCAAGGAATAGGAACTATAACATATTATGACCCTGAAAAAGGAGAATTTGGTGCATTAGGTCACCCAATAACAGATGTAGACACAGGAGATGTTATAGAAATTAATTCTGGAGAAATAATGCACTCTTATATTACAAACAGGCAAATAGGAAAATCCGGTGAGCCGGGAGCACTTATTGGAAGTGTAAGCTATAATGATACAATAGGAACAATTAATTCCAATAAGGGATATGGAATAACAGGAACTATAAATAAAGATTATATAGAAAAATACTGTACTAATCTATATGATATTGGCTATAAATCAGAAGTAAAAAAAGGAGAGGCTTATATACTTGCAAATATTGAAGGTGACAAAATAGAAAAATTTAAAATAAATATAGAAAGTATAAATAAAACACAGAATGAAGGCAGTAAAAATTTTATAATTAAAATAACAGATACAAGATTAATAGAAAAAACAGGTGGAATAGTACAGGGAATGAGTGGTTGTCCAATAATTCAAAACGGTAAAATAATAGGAGCTGTCACCCATGTTTTTGTCAATAATCCTCAAAAAGGTTATGGTATATTTCTTGAAAATATGATTAAAAATTAAAAAAACTATTGCAATAATACAAATTATGTGTTATATTATTAGCACAATAAATACTATAAATAGGTTAAATAATGTATATATAATAACCCTAAAATTATACATTAATTAGCTTATCTATATTACAAAAGGAGAAATGAATATGGATGTATTAATTGCTATTGCAAATGAACAGGAAAGAAGAATGTTAGAGGGTTGTTTTACCTATGAAAAGAGGGTTGATAAAGTTGTTTCCTTTTCTTATGGCAATAAGGCATTAGAATACTACAGAAAAAACAATGCCGATGTCTTTGTTATGGATATGATTTTACCCGGATTTGATGGTATTTCAATTATTGAGGAATTATCAAGAGAAAGCAGAACCTGTAAAACTATTCTGCTTTCTTCTGCTAAAACAGACAATGTTGTTTCAAAAGCATTTAGCCTTGGAGTAGATTATGTAATGGTTAAGCCTTATGATGTTAATGCTTTAAAAAGAAGAATATTTGATATGAATAGTCCTGGAGAGCTTACAAATAAAACTTTGGAAAATGCTGTAGATGAAAATTATGTTGAAAAACAAATAACAGCTATATTAAATGGCTCAGGTATTTTTCCAAATTTAAAAGGTTACAGATATTTAAAGTGTGCCTTACTTCTTGGCTATAAAGATGAAGAAATGCTTGATGGTGTCACAAAAGTATTATATCCTAAAATTGCAAAAACAAATAATACTACAAGTGATAGAGTAGAAAGAGCTATAAGACACGCTATAGAATCAGCATGGAGTAAATGTAATGGCAACGGTTTTTACGAAAAAATGGGATTTATAACCTGCGAAGGCAGAAGACGACCCACAAACAGCGAATACATATTTACGGCTTTAGAATATCTTAAAAATGAAATTATGGCTTAATCTATTAATAAATACTTAATAAATTTTATATGTTGCAAAATAATGAAAATATGTTATAATGTTACATATAAAGAGCAAAATGACTTTTGACTTTGCTTTGAAGATTACAATGTTTTAATAGAGGCAGCTTAATTGCCTTTAGTAAATAAGTTTAATTAATTTCAGGAGATTTATATGAATAACAAGGCTCTTAAAACTTTAGAGTTTAATAAAATTATAGATATGCTTTCATCATTTGCTGCCTCTGAAATGGGCAAAAAATTGGCAGCTAATCTTGTGCCAAATACAGATATAAATGAAATTGTACTAAGTCAAAAAGAAACAAGTGAAGCTGTTTCTATGATTTTAAAGAAAGGTTCTTTGTCATTAGGAGGTTTAAGAAATATATCACCTTATCTTGAAAGAGCCAATATGGGCGGAAGTCTTAATATAGAGGAGCTTCTGCATATTGGTGATTTTTTAAGGGTTTCATCAAGAGCAAAAGATTATGCCAAAAGTGAAAGTAAAAACGATGTATTTCCTTTGCTTGAGCCACAGTTTGCAAGTATTGAAACAGCAAATGATTTACAACATGAAATTGACAGAGTTATAATTTCTCCAACTGAAATATCAGATGAAGCAAGCCGTTCTCTTAAAGAAATAAGACGCTCTATTAAAATTTCAAATGACAGAATAAAAGAGCAGCTTAATTCTATTATTCATTCCCAAACATATAAAAATATGCTTCAGGAATCAGTTATAACAATTAGAAATGACAGGTATTGTGTGCCTGTTAAACAGGAATATAAAAATGCTTTTTCAGGTATGATACATGACCAGTCTGCAACAGGTGCAACTGTTTTTATTGAGCCTATAAGTGTTGTGCAGCTTAATAACAAAATTAAGGATTTGCACAACAAAGAAAAGGCAGAAATTGAGAGAATACTTGCTCTTTTAACAGGAAAGGTATCAGAAAAAACAGATTTGTTTTTAGCTAATATGGATATATTATCTCATATTGATTTTGTATTTGCAAAGGGCGAACTTTCAATTAAATTAAATGCTACAGAGCCTAAATTTAATAATAAAGGCTATATTAATATTAAAAAAGCAAGGCACCCTCTTTTAAATCCAAAGACAGTTGTGCCTACAAATATATATATTGGCAAAAAATTTAATACATTACTTATTACAGGACCTAACACAGGTGGTAAAACCGTAAGTTTAAAAACTTTGGGACTTTTTACCCTAATGGGGCAGGCAGGACTTCATATTTCTGCTTTTGACGGCTCTGAGCTTGCAGTTTTTGATAATGTATTTGCTGATATTGGTGATGAACAAAGTATTGAGCAAAATCTCTCTACTTTCTCATCTCATATGACAACAATCGTCAAAATTCTTGATGAATTGACAAATAATTCTCTTGTGTTATTAGATGAGCTTGGTGCAGGTACTGACCCTACAGAAGGTGCAGCCCTTGCTATAGCTGTTATAAAGTATCTTCATTCTTTAGGTGTTAGAACGGCAGTTACAACCCATTACAGTGAGCTTAAAATGTTTGCTCTTACTACAGATGGTGTTGAAAATGCCTCTTGTGAGTTTGATGTTGAAACATTAAGCCCAACTTACAGACTTCTTATTGGAGTTCCCGGAAAAAGTAATGCCTTTGAAATTTCAAAAAGGCTTGGACTTCCGGAATATATTATAAATGAAGCAAGAGAGGTTTTATCTCACGAAGATATAAAATTTGAAGATGTAATTACCGATTTGGAAATAAGCAGAAAATCTCTTGAAATCGAACAGCAAAAAGCTGAAAATTACAGAAAAGAAGCTCAAAAACTTAAAGACGAAGCTCAAAAATTAAGATTAAATCTTGATAAACAAAGAGATAGAATTATAAAAGAGGCTAATGAAAAGGCAAGAAAAGTTATTAGTGATGCCAAAGATGAGGCTGATACTATTATAAAAGAGCTTAGAAAACTTCAAAAAGATGGCTCTGATATAATGAAACTTGATGAACAAAGAAAGAAGTTAAAGGACAGCCTTGGTAAAATTCAAAATAAGCTTGATAAAGACGAAAAGAAAGATTATAAAGTTCCTAAAAAGCTTATTAAGGGAGATAAGGTTAAAATTCATTCTTTAAATCAAAGCGGTTATGTTATGTCACCTCCTGATTCTAACGGAAATGTTATGATTAAAACAGGTATTATGAAGGTAAATATAAATATAAAAGATTTATCCCTTGATACAAGTGATGACATAACCTATGAGCCAAAGAAATTTGCAAATACATTTAGACGATCAAAATCATCTAATGTATCGGCAGAGCTTGATTTAAGAGGACTTCTTGCTGATGAGGCTATAGATAAACTTGATAAGTATCTTGATGATGCTTATCTTGCAGGCATTTCACCTGTAACAATTATTCATGGAAAAGGAACAGGTGCTTTAAGAACGGCTGTTCATAACCATATTAAAAAACACACTCATGTTAAAAGTTACCGATTGGGGCAGTATGGAGAGGGAGAGTCCGGAGTTACTATAATAGAGATTAAGTAATTTAGTAAAGGAGATAAATTATGGAAATTACAAAGCCAAAAATCCTTATTGTTGATGATGATATGCACATTGCAGAGCTTATTTCCCTTTATATGGAGAAGGAAGGCTATGAAGTATATGAAGCCTACAATGGTAGGGAAGCTCTTGAAGCCTTTAAAAAATATGCCCCTCAAATGGTACTTCTTGATATAATGCTGCCTGAAATTGACGGCTATCAGGTATGCAGAGAAATCAGGCAGATTAGCAAAACACCTATTATTATGCTTACAGCAAAGGGTGATGTGTTTGATACGGTTTTGGGACTTGAACTTGGTGCTGATGACTATATTGTAAAGCCTTTTGACTCAAAAGAATTAGTTGCAAGAGTCAAGGCTGTACTTAGAAGATATGATGATAAGAAAGATGATAATAATAAGAAAATTGTTTATCCTAATCTTGTTATTAATCAAAGCACATACACTGTTACTTACCATGATAAAGAACTGGCACTTCCTCCAAAAGAATTTGAACTTCTTTTATGTTTGGCACAACACCCTAATCAGGTTTATACAAGAGAAAAATTACTTGATAAAATCTGGGGTTATGAATTTGTAGGCGATACAAGAACTGTTGATGTTCATATTAAAAGAATAAGAGAAAAGCTTACTGAAAATGATAGCTGGGGTATTGTTACAATTTGGGGAGTAGGCTATAAATTTGCTGTAAAGTAAGAAAAAATGCTTGCATTAAATAAAATAGTATGATACAATATCATAGATTAATATGGAGGTGGGTAAAATGTTTACTGCTTTATCAGTTGTTATTGTTATATTATCTTTAGTTTTAATTGGCTTAATTCTTGCTCAGAAAAAGCAGGCTGCAGGCTTTACTAATGCTATTGGCGGTATGGCTTCTGGCGGAGCAAGCTATTGGGACAAAAACAAGAAAAATTCTATCGAAGGTAAGTTAGAATTATATACTAAGGTCGTTGCTGTTGTTGACGCTATTTGTATTCTTGTTGTTAACTTAATTTAATAACACAGGCTGCCGTTTTATGGCAGCCTTTTTGCTTTTTTATAATAATAAATTAATTTACTGAGAAACATAATTAGGAGGTGAGTTTATGGATTTATATTTTGAGAGAAAAAATAAGATTTTATCTTTTATAAATGACGAAAATTACCATAATATGAGGGCAAAGGATATTGCAATGCTTCTGCAGGTTCCAACAAAGGAAATGCAAATGCTTTATGATATATTGGAAGAACTTGAATTTGAAGGAAAAATTGTAGTAACAAAAAAGAATAAAATTATGCCTGCATCTAAGGCAGGTATATTTACCGGAACTTTTATTGGCAACAGCAAAGGCTATGGTTTTGTTGAAACAGATGACTCAGGAAAGGATATTTTTATTCCGTCAAATAAGCTTAATGGAGCTATTCATAAGGATAAGGTTCTCTGTAAAGTTTTAGACCCTGATTCATCAAGACCTGAGGGTGAAATTATAAAAATTTTGGAAAAGGGTATTAAAAATATTGTAGGTACTTATGAGCAGGTTAAAAATTATGGCTTTGTTATTCCTGATGAAAGAAGAATAGCTGATGATATTTTTATAGCTTCAGGAAATAATAATGGTGCCGTTGACGGACACAAAGTTCTTGTTAAAATTACTGTGCCTGCTGATAGTAAGCATAAAAATCCCGAGGGAAAGGTTGTAGAAATATTAGGGCATATTAATGACCCAGGAGTAGATATTTTATCTATTATAATGCAGTATGGTCTGCCTGTGGAATTTCCTGAAAAGGTTTATGACCAAATAAGTATGATACCAAGTACCATAGAAAATGAGGATTTTTCAGACAGAGAAGATTTTAGAAATGTTACAATGGTAACAATAGACGGAGAAGATGCCAAGGATTTAGATGATGCCGTATCAGTTGAAAGACTTGAAAACGGTAATTACAAACTTGGTGTTTATATAGCTGATGTTTCTCATTATGTAAGGAGTAATTCAGCTCTTGATAAAGAGGCATATAAAAGAGGCACAAGTGTTTATCTTGTAGATAGGGTAATACCAATGCTACCACATAAACTTTCAAATGGTATATGCTCCTTAAATCAAGGTGAGGATAGATTTTCATTATGCTGTATAATGGAAATTAATGATAAGGGTGATGTAGTATCATCAGATATAAAAAAGGCTGTTATAAATGTTAACAGGAGAATGAGCTATTCTGTAGTTTATGACCTTCTTACAAATGAAAATTCTAAATATTTTGAGGAATATAAAGATTTAGTTCCAATGTTTAAGGAAATGGAAAACCTTAGAAATATTTTGTTTAAAAAAAGAGAAAAAAGAGGAGCTATTGAATTTAATTCAGATGAAGCAAAGATAATTCTTGATGAAAATGGCAAACCTATTGATATTGTAAAAAGAGAGAAAAATGTGGCAACAAGTATTATTGAAGAATTTATGTTGGCAGCAAATGAAACTATAGCAGAACATTTTTATTGGCTTGAAGTGCCTTTTGTATACAGAACCCACGAAATTCCTGATGAAGAAAAATATGAAAAATTACAGGATTTTGTAGGTAAGTTTGGTTATGTGTTAAAAGGTAATTCTAAACATCCTAAAATTTATCAGCAACTTTTAAATTCTGTTAAGGATAAGCCTGAGGAAGCTCTTATTCATAAAATGACTTTAAGAACTATGAAACAGGCAAGATATACTCCTGATAATGGACAGCATTTTGGCTTGGCTGCAAAATTTTATTGTCACTTTACATCACCTATAAGGCGTTATCCTGACCTTCAAATTCATAGAATTATAAGTGAATACTTAGAGGGAAAACTTGATGAAAATAAAATAAATCATTATAAAAAAATATTAACAGAAGTTTCTAAGAATTGTTCAGTTAATGAAAGACGAGCTGAAGAAGCTGAAAGAGAAACAGATAAATATAAAATTGTTGAATATATGAAAGATAAAGTTGGAGAAAGTTTTGAAGGTATAATTTCAGGTGTTACAAGCTGGGGAATATATGTAGAACTTCCAAATACTGTTGAAGGAATGGTAGCAGTTAAAGATCTTACAGGTGACTATTTTGAATATGATGAGGAGAATTTAAGATATATTGGTGAGCATACTAACAAAACCTATACAATAGGTGATAAAGTTACTGTTGTTTTAACAAGAGCAAACCTTGAAATGAGAACTCTTGATTTTGAGTTTATCTAAATTTTATAAAAAAATGATTTTTTTGTTGCATTTATAAAGAAAGGGTGCTAAAATCAACTTGGTATATGCAATTATTGGGGGTGAAGATGTGTTATCAAAAATTAACTCTTGCGGACTTTTAGGTATAAGTGGTTATATTATTAATGTTGAAGTTGACATAAGTCAGGGACTTCCAAGCTTTGAAATAGTAGGACTTCCCGACAATGCCGTAAAGGAGTCTAAAGAAAGGGTTAGAACTGCTATTAAGAATTCAAAATTTGAATTTCCTGTTAAAAAATTAACTGTAAATTTAGCACCTGCTAACACAAAAAAGGAAGGTTCTTCCTATGATTTACCAATAGCACTTGGAATACTTGGCTGTATGAAAGTAATAGACACAAGTAAGTTAAGTGATAGTGTGGTATTTGGTGAATTATCATTAGATGGCTCTTTAAGAGCTATAGACGGAGTTCTTCCTATGGTTCATTCTGCATATAAAAAAGGTATAAAGAGGTTTTTTGTACCTTATGATAATGCAGTTGAGGCTTCACTTATAAGTGGCATTGAAGTATATGGTGTCAGAAATATAAATGAAATTGTAAGTTTTCTAAATGATAAGGCTGTAATTAATCCTGTGAAAACTGATATAGAAAGTCTGTTTTCAAAAAGGTCTGATTATGGTGTTGACTTTTCTGATGTTAAAGGACAGGAAAGTGTTAAGAGAGCTTTGGAAATTGCTGCCGCCGGTATGCACAATGTATTAATGATTGGACCACCGGGTTCAGGCAAGACTATGATGGCTAAAAGATTGCCTACAATTTTGCCTGATTTATCTTTTGATGAAAGTATAGAAATTACTAAAATTTATTCTGTAGCAGGACTTTTGAGAAATAAAGATTCTCTTATTACGGAAAGACCTTTTAGGTCGCCTCATCATACTATTTCAGGCTCTGCTATGGTTGGTGGAGGCAGACTTCCAAAACCTGGAGAGGTAAGCCTTTCACACAACGGAATATTATTTCTTGATGAACTGCCTGAATTTAATAGAAATGTGCTGGAAGAATTAAGACAGCCTATAGAGGATAGAAGTGTTACCATATCAAGAGTAAGTGCATCTATCAACTATCCCTCTGACTTTATGCTTGTAGCAAGTATGAATCCATGTCCATGTGGATATTATGGATATACGGATAAATGTAAGTGCAGTGAACATCAGATAAACAGATATATGGCTAAAATCAGCGGACCACTCCTTGATAGAATAGATATTCATATTGAAGCAGGAGCTGTTGATTTTGAAAAGCTTAAAAGCGATAAAAGGCTTGAAACCTCTGCTGATATTAAAAAGAGGGTTTTAGCTGCTCATAAAATACAAACTGAAAGATATAAAAATGAAAAGATATATTTTAATTCCCAATTATCTGCCTCACAAATTGAAAAATATTGCAGATTAGGAGAAGAAGAAAATAATCTTATAAAAATGGCGTTTGATAGGCTTGGATTTAGTGCAAGGGCTTATCATAAGCTTTTAACATTGTCAAGAACAATAGCTGATTTGGATAATTCAAAGGAAATTAATAAATCTCATATTTTTGAAGCCTTACAGCTTAGAAATCTTGATAGAAAGTTAATTCATTAATGGTGATATAATGTTTTTGGAAAATGATTATATTATGTGGCTTAATGCTATGCAAAATTTAAGCTGCGATAAAAAATATGATTTAATAGAATATTTTGGAAGTGCCACTGATTTATATAATAGCAGCACAGATGATATTATAGCATCAGGTATAGTAGCTAAAAGGGGAGCTAAATATATATCTGATTTTAAATCAAAATTTAATATTGAAAAAGAAATTTCAAAACTGGAAAAATCACCTATTAATTTTATTACATATAATGATGAGTCTTTTCCAAAACAGCTTACAAAAATGCAAAATCCACCTTTGGGATTATATATTTGGGGAGAAATGCCAAAAAGTGTGTATCCTTTTGTAAGTATTGTCGGCACAAGAAAAGCATCTGAATACGGTTGCCTTGTTACAAGAAAACTTGCAACTGAACTTAGTGAGTGTGGTGTAACAATAGTAAGCGGTATGGCTTATGGTGTAGATGGAGAAGCCCATAAGTCGTGTATTGAAGCAGGTGGCAAAACAATAGCTGTACTTGGCTGTGGTGTTGATGTGTGTTATCCATCAGGAAACAGAAGTTTAAGAGATTTAATAGTAAGAAATGGATGTGTAATAAGTGAATATCCTTTGGGAATGAGTCCTTCTAAATTTAGCTTTCCTAATAGAAACAGGATAATAGCTTGTATATCATCTGTTGTGGTTGTAGTTGAGGGTGGAGATAAAAGTGGTGCATTAATTACTGCAGGACACGCTCTTGACAACGGAAGAAGCGTTATGGCTGTTCCTGGGAATATTACAAGTGCCTTATCTGTTGCACCTAACAGACTTATAGCCGATGGTTGTCAGCCTGTACTAGATACACAGGATATACTTGATGCTTTAAACATTAAAGTAACGGAAAAGAATATTAAGAAAATTAAGAAGATGCCTGATATAAGTAAAGAAGAAAA
>JBJFFW010000237.1:0-2952 GCA_051892075.1 Lachnospirales bacterium | reverse complement strand
TTGTTAAGCACGATAATTGTATTAACTATTCAAATCATTAAGTTTAAATGTACCGCTATCAATTCTAGTATCATCACCTTTATATTGCATTTCAACAGGTGAACTCATATTATAAGCAATGTTAGTTCTATCCATTGTGAAATAAGTGGTAACTTTTATGCTTGGTGTATTATAAACTTTTTTCATATCAATTACCCCCCTATTATGATTCACTTTCTGATGGAATTGTACCATCTAATACAACAACACCTAAATCACTTATCCAAGAAGTACTAGTAGTCTCAGTTGTTGGCTGATTATAAACCTTTTGGCTAGGATCAGATACATAAACTGTATATGGGAAAGCATAATACTTCTTACCTGTTATTCTAATAAAGTTTTCAGCATAAGCATCAGTATAGTGATAATCTGCTCCTGAAATGCTAGTAGTTGTACCAACAAGCAAGTGTTCTTCTTTTACACCACTGTTTGGTCCACTATATACATCATCATAAGGATTAGTTGTATCACCATTATCTATACCCATCTTAACAACAGCACTATTAAGCATTGATGTTGCTTTAATTTCATTAGTTTTAATATTGCCTGTTTCTGCAGTTCCTTCCCACTTCATAAGTTCACCCTTAATATCAACATCAGTTCCAGTAGCACTCCATGATGAACCCTTGCCAGGAGTATAATAATTAGCACCATTAGTACCAGCATAGTCATTATATTTATCAACATATTCGGCAGGAATAATCTTCCAACCTACTTCATTTACATCAAGTAATGCTTTTTCAATACTACCTGCTGTTGTAATAGAAGTTGGAGAAGCTTTACCTATTAATCTAAACACTTTATAAGAACTGCTTCCATCAGTAATTCCAAGTATATCAGCTAAGTCACCTGAAATTTCACTTTCAAGACCTAATTCAGTCTTAATTGTATCTGCAACCTTAACAAAAATATTTTCAGGATTATATATTCTTACAGACTTAATATAACCATTTGCACCTGTACTTGTACCAGAAATAATATAAGTTTCTCCCCGTTGAACTTTATAGAGTTTCTTAGAATTACCATCACTACCAGCAGCTACCATTGCAGAACCATTTTCATTCTTGATTTCCAATGAACCTGAAACATCAAGTTTTAATATTGTATCCTCTGCAATTTCATTTGATAATGTAATTTTAACCTGTGAAGTAGAAGAAGCCTTACTTACAAGACCATAACGGTAATCTCCTCCTCTTTCACCGGCATCAACAACTATAATCTCATCAGCAAACAATCCAGTAGTAGAATCTGTATAGCCCTGAGTAAAGTCATACATACTAGCATAAACACCTACATAATTAAACTTATCCCTAGCATCATTTCCACAAAGAGACACTTTGTTAGCACCAAAACCATACTGACCATAAGATACTAGCACTGATGATTCATTTTTATCATCATCTTTTAATTGACCATAATTACCTGTACAAACAAATGTAAGTACATATTCTGTTCCAGCAACTGCATCTGCAGGAATAGTAAACTTAAAGTAACGCTCTTCTTTTGTCTTAGTATTTGTTGCATAAAGTTTAACACCATTCATTCCAGACTTATCGATAGAAGTTACCTTTTTAGCTTCACTTGAGAATCTGAATTCGTGGCTTGTACCCGCAGTAACTTCAAATGTTTTAGAATTACTACTGGTGCTTAAACTACCAGATACATCACCTGTAACAGTAATAGCCTTATCTGGAGAAGCATCTGCCTTATCCCATTTGAAAGTTACCTTAATAGGAGCTTGACTTGCAGTTACATTAACAGTAGCAGTAACAGTTTTAGCATCCTTAGTAACTTCTACAGTCTTAGTATCATATTCTATAGCACCTGTTGCACTTGTAATAGTAATAGTATGTGTGCCTGTTGTAAGTCCTGTAAATATTAAAGCTTTACCTGTTGTATTTGCATCAACACTTTGAGCATCTCCTCCATCTACAGAAACATTAACTGTCTCACTAGCATTATTGTTTACTGTAAGAGTAAGGGTAGCATTTGTGTCATCACTATCAAGTACATTAATATAATCTATTTTAAGACCTGAACTACCTGTCTCTCCAGCCTTAATTCTGTACTTACCAGGAACAAGAGTTAATGTATCAGTACCTGACGCAAATGGCGAACCTGATACAGTAGTCCAAACACCACTGCCGTCATTTATTTCTATAACCATAGGCTTTGATGTATGACAAATTTCAACTATCTTAGATTTATCTTCAACATTGAAATAAAGAGCATCACCATAAACAATTCTATAATATTTAGAAATCAATTCTGAATCTCCACTACCATTATCAAGTGAGAAAGTTTCAGAATAACCTACTCCAGTATCGAAATCATATTTGGTACCTGCTGCAAGAGGTTTAAGAGTATCATTTGATACTTCACCAAGTGTAAGTTCAACACTTGTAGTAGTTGAAGTTACAGCAAATGTGTTATTATCAACAGAAGCACCTGCACAGCTTGTTTCATAAATATCAACCGGTAATTCAATAGTTTCGTTATAACCGCCTGCAGGAATAGTAATTTCAACAGGAGTTGAATTATTTACACCCTTTAATACCAATGTCCTTTCAGCACCCGAATTATTAGTTACTATTAATGTAAATTCCTTGTTTGCTACTGTATCATCAACGGCAATCGTCTTTGACGCAGAAGGATCACTTTCTGATATAGTAATCGTTTCACCCTGAACCTGTGCTTCATAGCCACCAACTGTAATATTATAAGTACCAAAAGGAAGACCTGTAAAATTAGCAGTACCATTTACAGCAGCAACTGTGTAAGAATTGTCAGGGTTAGATGTATCTTCAAGAGTTATACTACCTGTATAAATATCATCACTGACTGTATCGATAGTGATTGCAATTTCACCTGCATAGTCGACCTTAAGATTCTTAGTTACTGTTTTATCTGTTA
>JBJFFW010000236.1:0-2960 GCA_051892075.1 Lachnospirales bacterium | reverse complement strand
TAAATGTGCAAAGCTTTTCAGAATGAATGCTAAGGATAGAGTAAAGTCTGTTGCCGATAAAGGCAGTTTTGTAGAATTTGATATTAATATGGAGGCTAAAAATCCTCTTAACTTCCCTGGATATGAGGGTAAAATTAAAAGTCTTCAGGAAAAGACAGGCTTAAAAGATGCAGTTAAAACAGGTAAGTGTACTATTGGTGGCTATCCTTGTGTTTTAGCTGTTATGGATAGTGGTTTCCAAATGGGTTCCATGGGTTCAGTTGTAGGTGAAAAGATTACAAGAGCCTTTGAATATGCAACTAATAATAAATTGCCTATTATTGTGTTTACCTGTTCAGGTGGTGCAAGAATGCAGGAGGGTATTGTTTCTCTTATGCAGATGGCTAAGGTTTCTGCTGCCTGTGCAAAGCATGATGATGCAGGAGAACTTTATGTAACAGTTTTAACTGACCCTACTACAGGTGGTGTAACTGCTTCTTTTGCTATGCTTGGAGATATTATTCTTGCTGAGCCAAAAACTCTTATTGGTTTTGCAGGCAGACGAGTTATTGAAGGCACTATTAAGCAGAAACTTCCTGATGAATTCCAAACATCAGAGTTTTTACTTGAACATGGCTTTGTAGATGCTATTGTTGAGAGAGAGAGAATGGCTGAAACTTTAAAGACTATTCTTAAACTTCATTCTAAGAAGGGCGGTGAGCAGATTGGCTAAGGCTTACGATACTGTTAAAATTGCCAGAAAGGTTACAAGACCTACTGCTCTTGATTATATTACTCATATTTTTGATGATTTTATTGAGTTTCATGGTGATAGAAATTTTAGAGATGATGCTGCTATTGTTGGTGGTGTTGCCTCTCTTAATGGCAAGCCTGTAACTGTTATTGGTGTGCAAAAAGGTAAGACCATGGAAGAAAATATTAAAAGAAATTTTGGTCAGCCTCACCCTGAGGGTTACAGAAAGGCTTTAAGACTTATGAGACAGGCTGAAAAATTTGGCAGACCTATTATTAATTTTGTTAACACCAGTGGTGCATACTGTGGCGTTGGTGCAGAAGAAAGAGGACAGGGTGAAGCTATAGCTAAAAATCTTATGGTTATGGCTGATTTAAAAGTTCCTACTATTTCTATAATTATTGGTGAAGGCGGTAGTGGTGGTGCTCTTGCCCTTGCTGTAACTGATAGAGTTTGGATGCTTGAAAATTCTGTTTATGCCGTTCTTTCTCCTGAGGGCTTTGCAAGTATTTTGTGGAAAGATGCCTCAAGAGCTAAAGAAGCTGCCGATGTTATGAAGATTACTGCTAATGACCTTCTTGAACTTGGTGTAATTGAAAAGGTTATTAAGGAAGTAAATGGTGGCTGTCAGAATGATTTTGGATTTACTGCAAATCTTCTTAAATCTAAGCTTGAAATAGAAATTGATATTCTTAAAGAAAAGGATATTGACACCCTCTTACAGGAAAGATATGACAGATTTAGAAAATTCGGTGAGTTTACAGAGTAATGAAAAATATTTTTATTTATATTATTTCAGCTATTATGGCATTGGCTATACTTGTAATTTATGCTGATACTATTGTAAGTTATGGTATATCCTTAAAATCAGCAATTATATTTGCAGTTATAATTTTATTATGTATCATTATTGGATATGTAATTACTCGTTTAATAGCTAAAAAATTCTATGAAAAAGGTAAAAATGGCGATTCTAAGTGAATCGCTGTTTTTAATATTCATAAATAATTAATTTATATTTGGTAAATAATGTGATATTATATAAGTGAAATATTAAATTAGTATTGGAGGAATATATATGGATTTTTTTGATGGATTAGGTAAAAAAATCAGTGGTGCTGCTGATTATATGGTAAATAAGACAAAATCTTTAACAAATTCCGCTACCACTCATTCTAAAAATTTTAATGATATATCTAAGCTTAAATCTCAAAAAAGAATTATTGAAAAAAATCTTACAAGCTACTATTATCAGCTTGGTAAGGCTTATTATGAAAATTCAGGTAAAAACTGCGAGTATATTTATAGTGAGCTTGTAGCCGTTATTGATAAGGAAAATAAAAATTTAAGTGATTTAATAGAAAAGATAGATTTAATTAATGGCACTAAACGATGCAAAAGCTGTGGAGCATCTCTTTCATCTGATAGCATCTTTTGTAATATTTGTGGAGCAAAACTTGAAGAACAGCCTAAGAGTGAACCTGTAGCTGAAGAAGATGACAATTCAGAAGAAGTATTTGAAGATGTTCCTGAAGATATTGAAGTTGTACCGAATTTATCCAATGAAGATACAAATCAGGTAACAACAGAAGAAAATAATAAAAGAGTTTGCAAGGATTGTGGTTTTGTACTTCCTGATGATGCTGAATTTTGTACAAATTGTGGCAAGAAGTATGAATAAAAGGGGAAAACAATGAGAAAGTTTGTTTTTTTAATGTTTTTATTGGCAATTATAGGACTTCAGTTTCCTTATTATTCTTTAATGGGTGCTGAACCGGTAATGAGCTTTAAGGTTTTTAAGTCGGTTTTTGAATATGGAATAACAGATAAGACTTTAGGGGATATTATAGTTTATTTAATTCCTTTTATTGGTCTTGTATTATCTGTTATAAGTATACTAATTAAGAAAAATTTATCTTTTTTTACTTCCTTTGTGGCTGTAATAGGCATATTATACTGTGGTTATATTTATTTTGCCGTAACAGGCTTAGAAGGAAGTGTAAAAATAGGTTTTCTAATTAATTTTATTTCATATTTGGCTGCTCTTACCATTTCTGTAGTATCCATAAGAACTAAGGAAGAATAGTGTATATTTTATCCCTTTTTGCTTAAAATAAAAAAAGGGATAATTTTTTTAAAAAAACTGTTGACAAAGGCTGATAGTTGTGGTAATATATCATCTGTTGCTGATGACTTAGAAAGTTGTCATGAAAATAAAGTTTTAAAA
>JBJFFW010000235.1:0-2963 GCA_051892075.1 Lachnospirales bacterium | reverse complement strand
GATACCATATTGTCATATCTTCCTCCGTCAATAACGGAAGAACCTGTGCCTCTTGCATATCCTCTAAAAATAATGCCTGTATAATAATCCATAGCACCAATAACACTTAAATCAAAGGAAATATAATCTTTATATCCTAATTTTTCAAGTATATTATAAAGCTTTATTAAATAATTAAGAGCTTCTTGTGCCTTATCATTTTCAATTCTGTTTTTAACACTTTCAAGTATATCAAATCCACCAATAAGCAAAGGTAAATCCTTTAAAAGCTGTCTGATTTTAGGATTTTTAATAGACTCAGCTATTTCACTTACAGCTACATAATTTTTATTTAAAATATTTTCCTTTATTAACTCGCTTACATCTTCACTTATATTAGCCTCATCAATAACCCCTGTTAAAAATTTAGCATGACCAATATCTATTTTAAAATCCTTAATTCCAACTCCTATTAATGCCTTTATTGCAACTACTATTGCTTCAGCATCAGCAGCTAAAGGATTAGAACTGTCAATAATTTCAATTCCTGCCTGTGTAAACTCTCTAAGTTTACCCTGATAGCTTTCATTTCTTCTGAAAGTATTACCAATATAATAAAGTTTCTTTGGTAAATTACCACCTGTTGTAGCAACAATTCTTGCAATAGATGGTGTGAAATCAGGTCTTAATGATAAAAGAGTGCCATCTCTGTCTACAAATTTGTAAACTCTTTTCCCATCTATACTTCCTGCATTATCAAAAACTTCTGAATATTCAATAGTAGGTGTTAAAACAGGACTATAACCATAGGTTTCAAAGGTTTCGGCAATAGAATTTTCTACAGCCAGTTTATATCTGTATTCCTCAGGCAAATAATCCTTTACGCCCTCTGGTGTGTGTAATTTTGTAATAAGCATATCTAATCTCCTTACTTTATCTTATTAAAGCACTAAATCAATTATATCACACTTCTTATATTTGTCAATAAAAATCTAATTACATTACAGTATACATAAATTTACATATTTTTTCAAGGTTTTTATGTTAATTTATTAAAAACATTATATAAATTCAGTCTGCCATAGCCTTCTATATTATTTGGATATACATTATTAGGATTTTGTGTTGTGGAGCTAATAATAAGAGCTGTTGCCGTTATTATATATAAAGAGGTAAAATTATCATTAATTATTCCCCACTGCATAAGAAGTGCCATAGCACCTGCTGTAACTGCTGCTGAAATACTTGTAGTAGAATTTGTTGGAGCTATAAAATTTGGTAGTAGGTTTCCTTTTCTGTCAGGTCCTCTGCCAGATGATTGCAAAACTGAATTATCCACAGGGTTATATCCTCCTACACAAATTATATCGTCTGCTGTTGATGGTGTTGTAATTGTTGTGTAAGGGTCAGGTGTTGAAAATACTACTTTGCTTCCAATAAAATTTGAAATTTGCAACCAACTGTGTATTTTATTAGAACTTATATTTCCATATACTCTTACTACCCACAAACCTGATACAGGCTTTGTAAAGGTTAAGGTCGTTCTTTGGTCTGTAGTTTGAATAACAGGCAGAGAATATTCTACTAAAACCTTTGTATTTGACCTAAAAAGAGTATATTCATTTGAAAAATTATTTTGAACAGGTATTCTTGAAATTGTTTCTCCTATAGGGGATATAATTCCTATTTCCACTCTGTCTAAAATGTTATTCCATATCCACATTTTAAATCCGGATAAATTTTCTGCTACATTTAGCTCTATATCATAAAAATCTAAATTATCTTCTATTAAAAAAGAAGTATGGTGTCTTGCAACAGCCTCATTTCCTGTTGGTGCTACAACAATAATTCCTGGAATTTGAGCAAGTTTTGATAAATATCTTTCAAGAATAGTGCTGTTGTTATGTCCTCCCTCATTTGTACCTATGCCAAGTACAAGTACCAAAGGCTTATTAATTCTGTTGGCTTCTTTAATTACAAAATCTATACCAAGCATTACATCTACACTTGAATAAGCAACTGCATCTTTTGGAATAAAATTTTCCTCATATTGATAATCTTTTGCTTTTTTTAACTTAACAGCAATTATTGTACTATCAGGAGCAGCACCGCTAATTATACCACAAGCTTCCTTTGCCATTTTAGTTCCATGACCTATTTCATCACCGGTATTAGCCGTTTTTTCTGTTAACTCTTGGTTTGTAAATACTCTGCCAAAACACACCCCTTCAGATTTTTCATTTTCTATAGTCATATCCCATATAGATTCAATTTTGTTATCACCATTTTCATATATAAATTCAGGATTTTTATAGTCAATACCTGTATCTACAAAACCTATTGCTATATCTAAACCAGTTAGATTAAGAGGAGGTTCTTGAACTTTTGTAATGCCTGCTGCAAGATTAAGTTCTTCGTCCATTAAACCAAGCATTATTGGCTGACTTTCAGTAAAAAATTTTACAAAATTATTTAAAACCGGATTTGCTATAATTTCTCTCCTGTCATAATATGCCACAACATAATTTCCGCTTTCTATTACACAATAAAATCTGTTGCCCTCTCTTAAATCTTCCATTAAATCACTTGTAATTGTAAAAACTAAAGATGTGTAATTATTGCTGTAGGCAGGATTTTCTTCTAATTGTAATGCCGAAAAACTTATTAAATTACTGTAAGTTTTTCTAAGACAAAGTTTACCATAGCCAAATTCCCTGTTTGGATAATTATTGCCCTCTCTTTCTGCTCCAAGTCTTAAATAGGCTTTAAGCTTTTCTCCATATAAATTTAAGTCATTTTTCTTTACTATTCCCCACTCCATAAGAAGTGCCGCACAACCTGATACAATAGGGGTGGCAAAACTTGTGCCTGTGTATGATGAATTATTAATATTTATATTAACTCCGGGAGAAACAATATCAGGCTTTATTCTAAAATCAGTTGTGTTTCCTCTGCCTGAAAAAGCTGTTTTTGTATTGGTATTT
>JBJFFW010000234.1:0-13611 GCA_051892075.1 Lachnospirales bacterium | reverse complement strand
TTCAGATAGATATGTAGTAGACGCAAAGTCTATTATGGGTATCTTCTCTCTTGATATTAGCTCTACACTTCGTCTTGATGTTCACAATGAAAGTGAATTTGAAGCTGTTAAGACTGCTTTAGAAGAATTTGAAGATTAATTTTTAAAAGCTATTGGAGTTTTTCCAATAGCTTTTTTTAATGCTAAATTATATGTTATTGTAAATAGTTGTAACAAAAACTTCTTTTATCTTAAATTTATGTCTTAACTCTTTTAAGGCATTTAGTGCTGTGTCATAATCATTATAAAAACCAAAAACTGTTGGACCTGAGCCACTCATCATACTTCCTATGGCATTATTTTCAAGCATACTTTTTTTAATATCGGCAACAATAGGATAGTTCTTAATAGTAACGCTTTCAAGTACATTACACATATTTTCACAAATACCCTTTAAATCCTTATTTTCTATAAGTTCAATCATTTTTTTATTATCAGGGTGTTTTTTAACCTTAGTAAGGTCTAAAGAACCAAAAACCGTAGCTGTTGACACATTAATAGGAGGCTTGCAAATAAGCACATAGCAATTTGGAAAAGGTGGAAGTGGAGTAAGTTTTTCACCTATTCCCTCAGCAAGGGCAGTACCCCTTAAAATACAATATGGCACATCTGCTCCAAGTTCTTTTCCTATAGCCATAAGCTCTTTATTTGAAATAGGAAGCTTAAATAAATTTCTGATACCTATTAAAGTTGCGGCACAATCTGTACTTCCTCCTGCAAGTCCTGCTGCTACAGGTATATTTTTAGTAAGTTCAATATGAATACCATCTTTAATATCATATTTTTTCTTCAAAACATCTGCTGCCTGATAAATAAGGTTTCTGCTATCACAAGGCATCCAGCTTAAATTTGAAGTAAGACTTATTTTACCACTGTCATTTTTTTTAATAAAAATATTATCACAAAGATTAATTGTCTGCATAATCATAGATAAGTCGTGATAACCGTCTTCTCTTTTCCTTATAACATCAAGAGTAATATTTATCTTAGCTCTGGCATTTAATTTTAAAAAATCCATTTTACCACCTCTTTAAATTTTATCCGTTAATATAAGTATACACAATTCCATTTATTTCGTCAATAAATCAAAATAAATTATGTTTTATATTTTTTATTATGTCAATACTATTATTAATCAAAGTATAGGAGATAATTTATATGGAAAAATTTTTAATAGAGGGTATGAAAAGTCTGGAAGGTACAGTTAAAATAAGTGGCTCTAAAAATGCAGTATTGCCTGTAATGGCTGCTATGTTTTTGTGTGGGGAGGAATGTGAAATTACAAATCCTCCAAGGCTTAGTGATGTATATGATATGATTGAGCTTATGAAATATTATGGGGCAAAAATAAGTTTTAATAATACTTTAAAAATAAATTGTGAAAATATAATACCCAAAGAGCCAAATGATACAGCTCAAAAAATAAGGGCATCTTTTCTTCTTGCAGGAGGACTTTTAGGCAGATTTAAAAGGGCAGATATGGCAATGCCCGGAGGCTGTTTAATAGGTCAAAGACCTGTAGATTTGCATCTTAAAGGCTTTGCAGGACTTGGAGCTAATTTTAATATTGATATGGGAATTATTCACATAGTATCAGATAATCTTATTGGAGGAGATATTTATCTTGATTTTCCAAGTGTTGGTGCTACTGAAAATATTATGATTTCTTCAGTTTTGGCAGAGGGAAAAACCACAATAAATAACTGTGCCATAGAGCCTGAAATAGTTTGTCTTGCAGAATTTTTAAATAAAATGGGAGCAAATATTAAGGGTGCAGGCACAGAAACCATAGTAATTTATGGAGTAAAAAATTTAAAAGGAGTTTCTTTTGAAGTTATACCCGATAGAATTGAGGCAGGTACATTTATGTTAGCTGTTGCTGCTGCAGGGGGAAAGTGCAGAATAGAAAATGTAATTTGCGACCATTTAAAGCCTGTTATATTAAAGCTTAAAGAAATTGGTGTTGAAATTTATGAAAATAAAAACTATATAGATATTTCCTCATATAAAAGACTTCCAAATACTGATATTAAAACTATGCCTTATCCAGGTTTTCCAACTGATATGCAGGCACAGTTTACATCAGCTATGACTGTTGGAATAGGTACGGGAATAGTAAATGAAACAATATTTGAAAACAGATTTATGTATATAAATGAGCTTAAAAAAATGGGAGCAGATATTACTCTTGAGGGCAGAAGTGCTGTTGTAAAGGGTGTTGAAAGATTAAAGGGTGCAAAGGTTTTGTCAACTGATTTAAGAGCTGGTGCAGCTCTTGTAATTTCAGCTCTTTGTGCAGAGGGTCAAACAGAAATAGGCAATATAAATTATATAGACAGAGGATATGACCACCTTGAAAAAAAGCTTGAATTACTGGGAGCTAACATTATAAGGACAGAATGTGAATAGATTAAATATGAGAGGTGATAAGTTTGAAAAGAGCAATATTTTTAGCTATTATAACCATTCCTATTTTTTTATGCAGAGTAACTTATGATAATGAAGTAATTCCAGTGTGTTTTGTAGAGGAAGTAAATAATGAAAATAAGGAATTAGAGGATTATGTAATAGGTGTAGTTGCAGGAGAAATGTCACCTACATTTCCTTATGAAGCCCTAAAGGCACAGGCTGTTGCAGCAAGAACTTATGCTTACAGAGCATTATATGAAAATCCCGATACTGATATAAAATCCCTTTGGCAAAACTATATAACTGTTGATGATATGAAAAAAAGATGGGGTAGTGATTTTGAGAAATGGTATGATAAAATAAAAGGTGTTGTAGAAGAAACTTCAGGTGAAATTATAGAATATAATAACGAGCCTATTCTTGCAGCATTTTATTCTACAAGCTGTGGAAAAACTGAAGAATGTGAAAATGTATGGACACAGGATTTGCCTTATTTAAAAAGTGTATCATCAGAGGGGGATATATATTCTCCTTATTATGAAAAGGAAATAGAGGTAAAAAGAAAAACTTTAGAAAAACTTTATGGTTCAAGTAAAATTAAAATAAGTGAAAGAACAGATGCAGGATATGTAAAAGAGGTAGAAATAGGAAATAAAAAAATAAAGGGTGAAAATTTAAGAAAGTCCCTATCCCTTCCATCAACTTCATTTAATATAAAGGAAAATAGTGACACTATTACTTTTATAACAAAAGGTTATGGTCATGGAGTTGGTATGAGCCAGTATGGGGCTTGCTATATGGCTAATAACGGCTCAACTTATAAAGAAATTTTAAGCCACTACTACACAGATACAATTATTAAAAAAATATGATATTTACTTATTTCTTATTGTATATTTGCATTTATTGTTATAAAATGTAAATAGCAAGGAGGAATTGTATGAGCAATAATAACGAAAATAAAGAAAATAATAACAAACCTAAAGATTTTATTCTTTTTCTTAAAATTATAGTTATATCTTTAGGTATAACCTTTGCTTTTAATCTTTTTAGTGCCACAATGGAAATGAGAAAGTTAAGCGAGCTTGATTTTAGCGAATTTTGTAATTGGGTTGAAGAAGATAAAATTGAAAAGGTAGAATTTCAAGCTGATAAACTTGTAGTTTATCCTTATAAAGATAAGCTTGATGAGGACGATAAGCCTTTAGCTCCAGGCTCTAACAGCTTTTACACAGGCAGAATTAATTATGATAAACTTGTTGATATTTTAAGAGAGCATAATGTTAATTTTTATTACCCTGTACAGTATAACTCTCCTATTATTTCATTTTTCACACAATGGCTTTTGCCTATTATGATGATGGTAATTGCTTTTTCAATAATAAGCCGAGTTATGATGGGTAAAATGGGTGGAATGAGTAAGTCCACAGGTAAAATTTATGCTGAAAAAGAAACAGGTGTAACATTTCAAGATGTGGCAGGACAAGACGAGGCTAAGGAATCTTTAAATGAAATTATTGATTTTCTTAAAAATCCTGAAAAATATAATAAAATCGGTGCTAAACAGCCAAAGGGAGCATTACTTGTAGGTCCTCCCGGCACAGGCAAAACCCTTTTGGCAAAGGCTGTTGCAGGTGAGGCTGATGTAACATTTATGAGTTTGTCAGGTTCAGATTTTGAGGAAATGTTTGTAGGTCTTGGTGCGTCAAGAGTAAGGGATTTGTTTAAAACTGCAAAGCAGAAAGCTCCTTGTATAGTATTTATAGATGAGCTTGATGCTGTTGGTTATAAAAGAGATAATAAATTAAGCACAAACGACCAAACTCTTAATCAGCTTTTGTCTGAAATGGACGGCTTTGACTCATCTAAGGGTGTAGTTATTTTAGCTGCCACAAACAGACCTGAGGTTTTAGATAAGGCACTTTTAAGACCGGGAAGATTTGACAGACAAATTATAGTTGAAAATCCTGATTTAAAAGGTAGAATTGATATTTTAAAGGTTCATACCAGAGGGGTTGTAATGGGTGATGATATAGACCTTGAAAAAATTGCCCTTGCAACAAGTGGTGCCAGTGGTGCAGATTTAGCAAATATTGTTAATGAGGGTGCTTTAAGAGCTGTAAGACTTGGCAGAGATAGGGTTTTACAAGAGGACCTTATGGAAAGTGTAGAAGTTGTAATTGCAGGCAAGGAAAAGAAAGACAGAATTTTATCTGATGAAGAAAAGAAAATTGTTGCCTTTCACGAAGTTGGACACGCCCTTGCTGCTGCTTTACAGAAAAATGCACAGCCTGTTCAGAAAATTACCATTATTCCAAGAACAATGGGCGCTTTAGGTTATACTATGCAAATGCCTGAAAAAGAAAAATATCTTATGTCAAAAGATGAAATTTTGGCTAAGATTGTTGTTTATCTTGCAGGCAGAAGTGCTGAAGAAGTGGAATTTGGCTCTATTACAACAGGTGCCTCAAATGATATTGAAATGGCTACAAACCTTGCAAGAAATATGATAAGTGTTTATGGTATGAGTGATGAGTTTGATATGATGGCACTTGAAAGAGTAGACAGTAAATACCTAAGCGGAGATAAATCAGCTATTGTGGCAGAAACAACTGTTGCAAGTCTTGATAAAGCTGTTTTAAATATTATTAAGGAATGTCATACTAAAGCTAAGGTTATGATGGCAGATAATATTGAGGCTTTAAGAGCTATTGCTGATTTTCTTTATAAAAGAGAAACTATTACCGGTGAAGAATTTATGGAGCTTTTTGAAAAGTATAGAAAATGAAAAAGATATTTTTAATTATTTTGATTTTAATAACTACAATTTTGCAGTCTTTAAATATTTATGCTAATGATGATATCAGGCTTTTTATAGATGGTAAGGAAGTTTATACCGATACAAAGCCTGTCATTATTGATAACAGAGTTTTTATACCTTTAAGAATTGTTAGTGAAAGACTTTCACTTACTCCAACTTGGAATGGCGAAACAAAGGAAATTACAATTACTGGAAAAAATTACGGTATAGATACTACTTTGATTTTGCAGATTGGAAGTAACAAAAAAATATTAAACGGTGTAGAATTTGAAATGGATGTAGAGCCTTGTTTAATTAATGATGTAACCTTTATTCCGGCAAGATATGTTGTAGAGGCTTATAATGGTTATTCAGCTTGGTGGTCAATAAGTGAAAGAACAATTCATATTTGTACTAAAACCACATTAGCTAATGCTGATGCACCTGATTTTTCAAGTTTTGCAAACACAAAAAGGCAGTATTATGAAAACAGACCAAGCTATATTGCTTATTATGATTATAATATGCTTTATAACGGTATGAGTGATAAATATATTAAACTTCTTGAAGAAAACGGCTACACTCACACCATGCAGCCAAGTGGGCAGGTAACTACACATAAGCTTACAAAAAATGGCACTACATTTTATATAGGAGAGGATTTATATAACTGGGCAATGTTTATAACCTGTCAGTATCCTGGAATAATTGAAGTTGAAAATGACCACTATACTTCTAAATTTCCAAGTCCCTCTTTAAAATAACTATTAAAATCCACGATTTTTTTCGTGGATTTTTTTATGTAACAAAAATTATCCACCTAAAAAACAACCCTAAAAATATACAAAACAAAAATATTTCACTTAAAAACATAAATTTACATCTCATAAAATCACCCTATACATTCTATGAATTTTACTTAGATTTTACACAAGATTTTTAAATTTATGTTATACTAAAAAAGAGTAAAAAAGAAATGAGGGAATATAGATGCTTATTTATGTAGTTGAAGATGATGAGAATATAAGAGATTTGGTAAAAATTGCCCTTGAAGGAAACGGCTACAAGGTTTCTGCCTTTGAAACTGCTGAAGAAGGAATTTCAGCAATAAAAGAAAAAAAGCCGGACCTTTGTATTTTTGATATTATGCTCCCGGGAATGGACGGTATAACTGCTGTTAAAGAAATTAAAAAACACAATAGCTTTAAAGATATACCTATTATACACCTTACTGCAAAAGACAGTGAGATTGATAAGGTTAAAGGCTTAGACGGTGGAGCAGATGATTATATTACAAAGCCTTTTGGTATTTTAGAGCTTATGGCAAGAATAAGGTCAGTTCTTAGAAGGTCAAAAAATGAGGATAACAATAGAGAAACCTATGGAATGATAAGAATTAACAGAGATACAAGAGAAATTTTTGTAAATGATGAGGCTGTTACTCTTACTTTTAAAGAGTATGAACTTTTAAAATTTTTAATTGATAATAAAAAAAGAGCTGTTTCAAGAACAGAGCTTTTAAATGAAGTTTGGGGATATGAATACATAGGAGAAACAAGAACCATTGATATTCACATAAGAACTATAAGACAAAAACTTGGTGTTGCAGGAAGTTATATTAAAACTTTAAGAGGAATGGGATATAGATTTAAAGTGGAAGATTAAATAAGGGGCTGTGGTATATATGAGAAAAGCAGTTTTTTTAGGATTTTTAAAAGTTGCCATGTTGGCACTTGTAATATGCAGTGTAATATTTTCTCTTATAATAGGAGAATATATGAAATCACGCACAGTTACAGACCTTGAGTATAGTGTAAAACTTATAGATTACGGACTTGATTATAAAAAGAATTTACAGTCACAAATTGATGTTTTAAATCCCATTGTATATAGCCAAACTTCAAGAATTACAATTATAGCTTTAGACGGTAAAGTCCTAGCCGATACCAGCAGACTCATAGATTATGATGATAACCACAGCAACAGAGCTGAGGTTAAAGATGCCGTAAAAGACGGTATGGGTGTAAATATAAGACATTCAAACACCTTAAAACAGGACCTTATGTATGTAGCTTTTTATTCTGAAAGAGGGGACTGTGTAGTAAGGCTTGCAATTCCTTATAACGGACTTACAGCTTTTTCAAGAGCCATTGTACCTGGGGTATTTATAAGTATTGTAATAGCTTTTATAATAGCTTTTATATTTGCAAAAAGACTTTCAGAAACAATTACAGAGCCTTTAGATGAAATATCAAGAGAACTTTTAAAAATTCAAAATAACGGTCATATTATTTCTTTTAAAAGATATGATTATGAAGAACTTAATAATATTGTTCGTTCAACTGAAACCTTATCAGAGAGAATTGAAAATCAAATGCAGCTTTTAAAAGATGAAAACTGTAAAATGGACAGTATTTTAAATAATATGAATGAAGGGCTTATTCTTGTTGATAATAGTGGAGAAGTTGTAGTTATAAATAAAATGGCTCAAAAAATTCTTGGCTGTAAAGATATTAAGCCTGGGAAAAATATTGTGTGCTACACTCAAAATCTTAAAATTATCGAAGGTTTTTCAAATACTGTAAAGAACCTAAAAGAAACATATTTTGACCTTAAAACAGAGGGTAAAACCTATGTTTTGCATATTTCAAAGGTAGAAATGGGAGTTTTAATATTGTTTATTGATGTAACTTATGAAAGGGCATCTCAAAGTATAAGACAGGACTTCTTTTCAGATGCCTCTCACGAACTTAAAACACCTATTACTTCAATAAACGGCTATGCAGAACTTCTTACAAGCGGTATAGAATATACCAAAGAAATGCAGACTGAATTTTTAAACAGAATTAAAAATGAAGCCAGAAATATGACAGGTCTTATTAACGATATTTTAATGATTTCAAGAATGGAGTCTGACACAAATGATAATGTAAATCGTGAAAATATGAATTTTGTAAATGTTGGAAAAATAATTGAGGATATTTTAAAGGTTGTAGAGCCAATAGCACAGGATATAGTAATTGAATCTGATTTTGATGATATATTAATAAGGGCAGATTATAATCATCTCTATCAGCTTATTAATAACCTTGTTGTAAATGCAATTAAGTATAATAAGCCAAAGGGAGAAGTATATATAAGTGCCAAAGTAAAAGATAATAACCTTGAAATTGAAGTAAAGGACACAGGCATAGGCATACCTTTAGAATATCAAAACAGAGTTTTTGAAAGATTTTTCAGAGTTGATAAAGGCAGAAGTAAAAAAATGGGAGGTACGGGACTTGGCTTGGCAATAGTTAAGCATATTGTAAATTTTTATAAGGGAAGTATTTTTCTTAAAAGCAAGCTCAATAAAGGAACGGATATTACAGTAAAAATACCTATGTAAATTTAAACCGATGATAGTTTTATCATCGGTTTTTTACATTGATTTTACAAATATTAAACTCTAAACTGATAGAAGTAAATTTCTTTATTTTATATAATCACCTTGAAATTAAAAAATAAAGGAGAAATTAATATGAAAAAATCAATTAAATTACTTATTACATTGGCTATGTCAGCTCTTATTTTAACAGGCTGCGGCACAGCTACATCATCAAATTCAGATGTTATTACAATGAGTGGCTCAACTTCAATGGAAAAGCTTTGCAACACTTTAAAAGAACAGTATTTAGCTGATTCAGGAGTTGAAATTGATGTTCAGTTTACAGGTTCAGGTGCAGGTATTCAGGCAGTTACAGAGGGTACTGTAAATATTGGTAATTCTTCAAGAGCCTTAAAAGACGAGGAAAAGGCAAAGGGAATTGTTGAAAATGTAGTTGCTCTTGACGGCATTGGCATTGTTGTAGATAAGGCAAACACAGTTACAGATATTACAAAGGATACACTTGCATCTATTTACAAGGGTGAAATTAAAAACTGGAGTGAAGTAGGCGGTAGTGATACTCCTATTGTAGTTATTGGCAGAGAGGCAGGCTCAGGCACAAGAGGTGCTTTTGAGGAAATTTTAGGTATTGAGGAAGCTTGTGTATACTCACAGGAAATTAATTCAACAGGAGCAGTAATGGCAAAGGTTGCATCAACTCCTGGTGCTATTGGTTATGTTTCTCTTGATGTAATAGATGATACAGTTTCAACTCTTAAAGTTGACACAGTTGAGCCTACAGCAGAAAATGTTAAAGACGGTTCTTACCCATTACAAAGACCATTTGTAATGGCAACAAAGGGTGAAATTTCAGCTCAGCCACAGCAGGTTCAGGATTTATTTACATACATTGACAGTGATAAGGGTCAGGAAATTATCACTAAATCAGGACTTATAAGTGCTAAATAATTTGGGAGTGTTTTTATGGAAAAGGTAGTAAAAATTAATAAGGCTGTAACTAACAAAAAATCTGTTTTTGCTAACAGAAAGTCAAAGGCTTTGGTAGAACAGGTTATGGAAGGGGTATTTACTGTATGTGGACTTTTTGCAGTAGCAGCCGTAGTTGCAATTACAGCTTATATGGTTATATCAGGTACACCTGCTTTATTTAAAGTAGGTATAACTGATATGCTTTTTGGAACAGAGTGGGCACCAACAGCATCAAATCCATCTTTTGGTATTGCATACATTGTTCTTACTTCAATACTTGGTACATTGGCAGCAATTATTTTAGGTGTTCCTATAGGACTTTTAACAGCAGTTTTTATGTCAGAGGTTGCAGATAAGAGATTGGCAGCCATAATTAAGCCTTGTGTAGAACTTCTTGCAGGCATACCATCTATAGTATATGGTCTTTTGGGACTTTTAATTATAAATCCTATAATGGGAGCTTTGGAAAAAATGATTTTTGCAAATTCACCTGACCATGTTACAAATGGTGGTGCAAATATGTTATCAGCTATTATAATTCTTGCAATTATGGTTTTGCCAACAGTAATAAATGTGTCAGAAACATCTTTACAGGCTGTGCCAAAGCATATGAGAATGGCATCTCTTGCCCTTGGAGCAACAAAGGTACAGACAATTTTTAAAGTAACAATTCCTGCTGCAAAATCAGGAATTATTACTGCTATAGTTTTAGGTGTAGGCAGAGCCATAGGTGAGGCAATGGCTATTGTACTTGTATCAGGAAATGTTGTAAATGTTCCACTTCCATTTAATTCTGTAAGATTTCTTACAACAGGTATAGTTTCAGAAATGAGCTATGCTTCAGGCTTACACAGAGAGGCACTTTTCACAATAGGTCTTGTACTTTTTGTATTCATAATGATAATTAACATTGTTATTAATAAGATTTTAAAGGGAGGTGCAGAAAATGACAAATAGTATTTGTAATAAAAAAACAAGAATAAAAGACAATATTTGTATGTTTTTTATAATATTGTCAACTGTACTTTCAGTTGGAATTTTAATTGGAATTATAGCCTATGTGGGCATAAGAGGTATAAGCTCCATTAGCTTTGATTTTTTAACAAGTGTAACAAGTGAAATGGAAAATAAATTTGGTATATTAGGAAACATTGTAAACACAATTTATATTATTTTAATTACCCTTGTTATTGCAACTCCTATTGGTATCGGTGCGGCAGTATATCTTACAGAATATGCAAAGGCAGGCAGACTTGTAAGACTTATTGAATTTACTACTGAAACCCTACAGGGTATTCCATCTATTATTTACGGTCTTTTTGGTATGGTATTTTTTGGTGTAACTTTAGGACTTGGCACATCAATTTTGTGTGGCTGTCTTACTCTTACTCTTATGGTTTTACCTCTTGTTGTAAGAACAACTCAGGAAGCTTTAAAAACTGTTCCTGAAGGCTATAGAACAGGAGCTTTGGGAATAGGTGCAACAAAGTGGTATATGATTAGAACAATTATTATTCCATCTTCCCTACCTGGAATTGTAACAGCTGTTATTTTAAGTATAGGACGAATTGTAGGAGAGTCTGCGGCACTTCTTTTTACGGCAGGTGCAGGCTATTATCTTCCAAGACATCTGTTTTCACATGTTTTAAAATCCGGTGGTTCTCTTACAATACAAATGTATTTAAGTATGGAAAGAGGAGAATTTGACCATGCCTTTGGTATAGCATTGGTACTTGTAGTAATTGTACTTATAATAAATTTTGCCACAAAGGCTATTACATCAAGAATAGAGAAAGGAGTAAAATAATGAGCGTTAAAATAAATGTTACAGACTTAAATTTATATTATGGACCAAACCACGCCCTTAAAAATATAAATATGGATATTAAAGAAAAAGAAATTACTGCTTTTATTGGACCATCAGGCTGTGGTAAGTCAACTTTTCTTAAAACTTTAAACAGAATGCAGGACTTAAATGATGAGGTTAAAATAAGTGGTAGAATTACCCTTGACGGAGAGGATATTTATTCACCAAAGGTAGATACTACTCTTTTAAGAAAGAAAGTAGGTATGGTATTTCAGCAGCCTAATCCTTTTCCAATGAGTGTATATGATAATATTGCTTATGGTCCAAGAATTCATGGTATTAAAAATAAGGCACAGCTTGATGAAATTGTTGAAACTTCATTAAAGGGTGCGGCAATTTTTGATGAAGTTAAGGACAGACTTAAAAAATCAGCTCTTGGTTTATCAGGTGGTCAGCAGCAAAGACTTTGTATTGCAAGAGCCTTGGCTGTTAAGCCTGAAGTTCTTTTAATGGATGAGCCAACTTCAGCCCTTGACCCTATTTCAACTTTAAAAATTGAAGAATTAATGGCTGAACTTAAAAAAGATTATACTGTTGCAATAGTTACTCACAATATGCAGCAGGCAGCAAGAATAAGTGATAATACAGCCTTTTTCCTTGTTGGTGAAATGGTTGAAATGAACAGAACTGATGAACTCTTTTCAAGACCAAAGGATAAGAGAACAGAAGATTATATTACAGGTAGATTTGGTTAAGGAGGGGTAAAAAATGAGAGCAAACTTTGAAAAGGCTTTGGAAGAATTAAATGTAGAGCTTATAAAAATGGGAGCTGTTGTTGAAGAAGCAATTAAGCAGGCAGTTTGTGCTTTAAAAGACCATAATGTAAAGCTTGCAGGTGAAATTATAGAATCAGACAGAGTAATTGATGATATGGAAAAGGATATTGAGGCAAAATGTCTTTCTCTTATTTTAAAACAACAGCCTGTAGCAAAGGATTTAAGAGTTGTGTCAAAGGCTTTAAAAATGGTTACTGATATGGAGAGAATTGGTGACCAAGCCTCAGAAATAGCAGAGCTTGTTACAGAACTTGATGAAAGCACAATTTTTACTGCTATTGAGCATATTCCAAAAATGACAGAAGTTTCAATAGGTATGGTTCATGGTGCAATTACAGCCTTTGTTAATAGAGATGTTGAGAAAGCTAAGGAAATAGCTAAAAAAGATGATATTGTAGATGAACTTTTCACAAAGGTTAAAAAAGATATTTCAGAACTTTTAAAGGAAAGTCCTGATAATGCTGACCTTTCAATAAACTTTCTTATGATTGCAAAATATTTTGAAAGAATTGCTGACCATGCTGAAAATATTTGTGAATGGGTAGAGTTTGGAGAAACAGGAGAGTATAAAAACAGTATAATTATATAGCAAATGGGAAATACTTCTGATATAAGCTTTTATATCGGAGGTATTTTTTATTATGGAAATGACTTTAAGGTGGTTTGGTAAAAATCACGATAGTGTCACTTTAAATCAAATTAGACAAATTCCGGGAGTTGTGGGAGTAATTACAACTTTATATGATATTCCTGTAGGTGAAATATGGAGTGATGATAGAATTAAGACAATGATTAAGGAGGTTTCAGAGGAGGGTTTAAAGGTTTGTGGAATAGAAAGTGTAAATATTCACGATTCCATAAAAATCGGGAACTCAGACAGAGATAAATATATTTCAAATTATATTACAACCCTTGAAAATTTAGGTAAAAACGGTATAACTATGGTTTGCTATAATTTTATGCCTGTTTTTGACTGGACAAGGTCAGAACTTAATCATAAAAGAGAAGACGGCTCAACAGTGCTTTACTATAATCAAGCTGATGTGGATAAAATTAATCCTGAAGAAATGTTTAATTCAATAGATAATAATTCAAATGGCTTTGTTATGCCTGGTTGGGAGCCTGAAAGATTATCAAAAGTAAAGGAATTATTTGAAGCCTATAGGGGAGTAACAGAAGAAAAACTTTTTGATAATTTAATTTATTTTTTAAGGGCAATAAAGCCTGTTTGTGAAAAATACAATATTAAAATGGCTATTCACCCTGATGACCCTGCATGGCCTGTTTTTGGACTTCCAAGAATTGTAACAGGCAAAGAAAAAGTAAAAAAGCTTCTTAAAACTATTGATTGTGATTTTAATGG
>JBJFFW010000233.1:0-2987 GCA_051892075.1 Lachnospirales bacterium | reverse complement strand
CTGTTGTGCTTTCTGTTGTGCTTTCTGTTGTGCTTTCTGTTGTGCTTTCTGTTGTACTTTCTGTTGTACTCTCTGTTGTACTTTCTGTTGTTGTTTCTTCTGTTGTTGTTTCTGTTGTATCAGGTGTATCATAAACAACCTTAAAGCCATTAGTCTTTGCCCAAGTTTCAGCATAAGAGCCTCTTTCTACATGAAACTCAAGTTTAGTTTTATCACAATTAGTAAAGGCTGTATCATCTATAAATACTACACTGCTTGGAACTGTTATACTTGTTAATTTTTCGCAACCATAAAATGTAGAAGCACTTATACTAGTTACACTTTCTGGTATCACTATACTTGGCAAGCCTTTGCAATTATAAAATGCTTTCTCACTTATACTTTCCACACTGTCTGGTATTGATACATTTGATAAAACACTGCAACCATAAAAGGCACTTTCGCCTATACTTAACACACCATTTGATATTGTTACACTTGTCAATTTTGTACAACCATAAAATGTTTGAGCACCTATGCTTGTTACACTACTTGGTATTACTATACTTACTAAGCTTATACACTCATTAAATGCAGAATCTCCTATACTTTCTAAACTATCAGGCATTGTTATTTTTGTTAAGCTATCGCACCTATAAAACGCCAATTCACCTATGCTTTTTACACTATCAGGTATTGTTATACTTGTTAATTTACTACATTCTGCAAAGGCTTTATAACCTATACTTGTTACACTATCAGGTATTGTTACCTTTGTCAAGCTTTTACAAATATAAAACGCTTTCTCACCTATGCTTGTTACTTTAATTCCATTAATATAACTTGGAATAACAGCACTTGTAACAGAAGTATCGCAATCAGTAATTGCTCCTGTGGTTTCATTAAAATAAATATTGCCACCAGTAACAGCATAGGCTACTTTTGTTGATGCTGTTGCTGATATAACAGCTGATGATGATACAACAACATCATCAATTACTTCAGGTTCTTCATTTTCATTAAGAAAGCTAGAATTACCTGCAAAACCCATATTTAGGCTTGAAAATACCATAGCAACGGTCAAACCAAAGCCTATAAATCTTTTTAGTTTCATAATTTTCCTCCTTTTGACCCGTCATAAAGTATACTTTATGCCTTGTTTTAAAGCATATTTTTTATCAATTTTTTATGTACAATTTCACCTAAATATATTGATTTTAAAAAATGAATATGGTATAATTTTACTACACCTAATTATAAATTAAAGACCGTTTCAAAGTATACAATATGACGGTTTTAACTATTTTTATCCAATATTTTTTCCCATTCAGGTTTCAATCTTCTATAAGTTCTTTCGCTTATACCCATAATTGCAATAGCATCTTTCACCATAATTTCGCCATTTTTAACCCGTTTATAAATATGAATAAAGTCATTAGGGTCATATTGTCTTTTTCTGCCAAACTTTACTCCCTTAGCCTTTGCAACAGCAATTCCCTCTGCCTGTCTTTGTCTTATATTTTCTCTTTCTGTTTCTGAAACAAAGGATAGCACCTGTAAAACAAGGTCAGCAACAAAAGTTCCCATTAAATCCTTATTTTTTGTAGTATCTAAAAGTGGCATATCTATAACTACAATATCAGCCTTTTTAGTTTGGGTTATTATTCGCCACTGTTCTATAATTTCTTTATAATTTCTCCCAAGCCTATCTATACTTTTTATGACTATGACATCATCTTTTTTTATTTTTTTCAAAAGCTTTTTATACATATCCCTTTCAAAATCCTTACCACTTTGTTTATCAATAAATATATTTTTATTACTAACACCATTTTCCCTAAGTGCAATTAATTGTCTTTCCTCGTTTTGCTCCTTTGTGGATACTCTCGCATAACCATAAACCACATTAAATCCCTCCAATCTAAATAAATTTTATAAAATAAAAAAAGGCTGTTGCAAAATATTTTACTATTTTGCAACAGTTTATTTTACTTAGTGGTTAAAAGCACATTTCCCTCTTTATAATCTACATCAAATAAATTTGTAACATCAGCTAAATTTCTAATAGAACAGAAATTTGTGCCATTAATATTGACAGAATTAACCTCTTTATTTTCGTTGTTAGCTTTAATATTAAGTTTATTAATTTTATTATCAAGCAACACCAATTTAGAATTTGCATCGTAGCTGACTTTAAAGCCTGCATTTTCTAAACCTCTTACATCAATATAATTTTTACCCTCTTTTAAAATTCTTCCTATCTTAATATCCTTGCCATTTACTCTTATATATGTTTCTGTAACCATTTCTTCATCCTCCTTAATTATATCATCTAACATATTTTTAAAACTATTCCATTCATTTTCATTTCTTACCCATGGTTCGGGACAAATTTTTCCGCAAACATCATAATGTCTTATGACATTAGATGACTTAATTCCATATTTTTTCATGAGCCATTTTGTTAAAATTACTGTATTTAATTTAGTTTTTTCAGTAATTATGTATTTGCCATTTTCAAAATCACTGCACATTTCAACTCCTATTGAATTTGAATTTCTGCAACTGCACTTAAAGCTCATACCCTTAGTTTCACAATGATAGGCAACTCTATTATCCTGAATAGATTGGGTACAGCTATCCTCATCAACAAAATAGTGTGCACCTGCCCCAACTGCTGTTCTTGAAAAATAATTTCCGTTGCCTGTATCTGTATCACCTTTATTTGCTGTATAATGAATTACAATATATTTAATACTTGTTGTACTTCTTACACTTCCATAATTACTAATATTTGACGGTATAAAATCATAATCTAAATCAAGTCCTGTTAATCTTTTCATAAAATCACTCCTTACTAATCAATTTTTTTACATATTTTACAAGTTCACTTCCTGCACTGTTTTGAACAGATATTAAAAGCTCCACAAGTCCCTTTGGAATATTGTTATTAATTTTTGAAATGTTTTCAACAATACTTGCTCCCTCACAAATTATGAAATAATAAA
>JBJFFW010000232.1:0-2991 GCA_051892075.1 Lachnospirales bacterium | reverse complement strand
CTATTAAAAATATGGTGCAGCCTGATGTAACAGTTGACGATTATAACAATGCTCCTCTAGTGCCGAAAAACAATTTTGCAGAAAGTAATATTATTGATGAAGAAGTACCTGTTGAATTTACAGAAGTTAAAACTGCTGACTAAAACTCTGGGGAGGAACTTCCTCCCCTTAATAATGAGGTGAAAATATGAAAGAACAAATTAATATTGATAGTTTTATTGATTATAAAACTGAATACACCTCTGTTATTAAGAAACATCATATTAGCGGTGATAAACTTACAGGTTTATGTCCCTTTCATAATGATAGAAACAGTAGCTTTTCTGCGGATTTAAAGACCGGACAATGGTATTGCTTTGCTGAAAATAAAAGTGGTAATTTTATAACTTTTTATGCAGAGCTGAACAATGTATCTACAAAAGATGCTTATAATACACTACTTGATAAATATGGAATTAGTAAAGATGATAAACCAACTAAACCAAGCTACACATTAAGTCAATATGCTTTTGAAAAAAGATTGCCTGATGATTGGTTAAAAGAGTTTTTTCACCTTGCAAATGATAAGGGAAAAGATGGTGTAACATATATTAAAATGCCTTATTATAATGAAAAAGGACAGGAAACTACCTTTAGAAAAAGATTTGCTAATAAGGAATTTAAGTGGAAGTACGGCAGTTCAGGGAAAATATGTCTTTATAATGAATGGAGCTTAGAAAGCATAAGAAATGTTGGCTCTGTTGTATTGGTAGAGGGTGAGAGCGATACTCAAACTTTAGTATATTTAGGTATTCCTGTTCTCGGTGTTCCGGGAGCAAGTCTTTTTAAACCACATCAGGTAAAGCTATTGCAGGATTTAAAAGTGTATATACATAAAGAGCCTGACCAAGGAGGGGAAACTTTTTTCAGTAAAGTTACAAAGTGCCTTAAAGATGGAGAATTTATTGGAGAGGTTTATGTATGGAGCTGTAAACAGTTTGGAGTAAAAGACCCTTCAGAAGTTTATCTTAAAATGGGCAAAGATAATGCGGCTAAGGCAATAAGAAAAGCTATAAAAAATGCTGAAAAAATTGATATATTTTCAGAAGTTGTCCCTAATGTTATAAGTGACCAACCATTGGGGTTAAGACAACCTGAAGGCTGGATATATTCAGATAAAGGTATATCAGAAATAAGTGAAAAAAAGATTGTGCCAACACTTGTATGCAGGACACCAATAATCATAACAAAAAGACTTAGAAGTATTGAAACCAATGAAGAAAAAATAGAAGTTTCTTTTAAAAGAGATGGTAAATGGCATAGTGCTATATACCCAAGAAGTACAATATTTACAAATAGAGGTATAACTGTACTTGCTGATTTAGGCTGTACTGTAACAAGTGAAAATGCAAAAAGTGTAGTCAAATTTTTATCAGCTCTTGAAGCAGAAAATATAGATATTATACCTATAGTACAATCAGTTAGCTCATTTGGTTGGCAGACAGGCAATAGATTTATACCGGGACATGAAAAAGGCATTGTACTTGATATAGACCCTACCCAAAAGGGCTTAGCTATGGCATATTGTCAATCAGGGACTTATGATGAATGGATTTTAATGATAAAACCACATAGAAAAAGGGACAAGTTCAGATTTATTCTTGCTGCTAGTTTTGCTGCCCCTTTATTAAAAATAATAAGACAAAGAATATTTTTTGTATATAACTGGGGTGGAAGTAAAGGTGGAAAAACTGCTGCATTAAAAGCAGCATTATCAGTATGGGGTGAACCTGAAAGACTGATGATAAATTTTAATGCAACTCAGGTGGGTTTGGAAAGAACAGCAGCCTTTTATTGTGATTTGCCCCTTGGAATAGATGAAAGACAGCTTGCAGGAAATAACAGTAATGCTCAGAATAGCCTTGAAAAAAGTGTTTATATGATAGCATCGGGACAGGGCAAAATTAGAGGTAGTAAAGGTGGAGGATTGCAACATACTCACCAGTGGCGGACTATAGCAATAGCAACAGGAGAAGAACCTATTGCCACCAATACATCACAAACGGGTGTAAGCACCAGAACTATTGAAATTTATGGAGGACCTTTTGAAGATGAAGCAGAAGCAAGTATTATGCACCAAATGACAGCCATTAATTATGGTTGGGCAGGTAATGATTTTATAGACCATATATTAAAGAGTGATGAACTTGCTATTTGTGAATTATATAAGAAGATGACAAAGTTTGTACAGGGCATATCAGGAGGAAAGAGTGGAAGTCATGTTGCAGGAATAGCTGCTGTAGCTCTTGCAGATGCACTGGCAGACCATTGGATATTTAATAAGGCTGATGAAATTGAAATTAATGAAAAATCTTGGCAGAGAGCTGAGAAAATGGCAGAGGCAATACTTAATCAACAGCTTAGTACAACAGAAACTGATGTTAATGAAAATGCAGCTCAATTTATTGTTGATTGGATTATGAGTAATAAATCCTGCTTTGGTAGTAATACAATAGGCACTTGTTTTGGATATATAAGTGGAAATAAAGCTTACATATACCCTTCAATACTTAATAATGCCCTTAGCAAAAATGGGTATTCTCCAAGAAAAACAATGAGGTATTTGGCAGATAAAGGTGTTATTGCAAGCAAGACAAATGGTCATCATACTGTATATTCGTTGATAAAGTTCTTTGATGGAAGGAATTGCAGATTTATTGAATTTAATATGAAAGATTATTCAGAAGAAAAAGACCCTTTAATATGCGAAGATGAATTGTCTGAACAAAATTCTGAAAATGATTTTATACAAATAAGTATTGATGATGATGAATTGCCGTTTTAGTGTTAGGTAGGTGTTAGGTGTTCAGTTAGGTGTTCACATTAGGTGTTCACTAATTTTCCCAGTAAATAAAAGGCTTATAGACAATATTTATATATACTGAACACCTAATATTTATATATATACCTTATATAGGATTTTAAAAGGTCTAAATTTTACTACCTTTTTTG
>JBJFFW010000231.1:0-3000 GCA_051892075.1 Lachnospirales bacterium | reverse complement strand
ATAAACTGCATTTTTATTTTGGAATTTTTGAGCATTTTAGGGTTGACATTTACATAAGTATTCTTCAACATTTATGGATGAATTCCTTAAAAGGAGGATTTATGGCATCATATCAAAAAACTGTTGAATGTTCTTGATGAGCTTGGTATCAAAAAATGCAAGAGTATTTAGATTACTAAATAGAACTCGTCAATAAAGGAGAATAATCCTTTGATGAAGCATTGGAAGAATTGGTAAAAATGGAACAGAAAAATATTATTATTGAAAAAAAACTGTATTTATGTTAATATTGAAATATAATTAATCTATAAAAGGAGCAGTAACAATGAATGATAATGAAAAATATATAATTAATTTATCAAAGGCTTCTTTATTTGATACGCAACCTAATAATCCGCCTAAAAATATTGACTGGCATTACATATACAACAAAGCAAGCGAACAGAGTATAACGGCTCTATTGGCACATTCAATATTAAAGCTGCCCAAAAAAAATCAGCCTGAAAATTATGATAAATGGAGAAAATCTATTATAAAAACAGGCTATATAATGGCTGTAAAGTCCGACGAACTGGACAGAATGATGAATATATATGCTCAGAATAATATTTATCCAATATACCTGAAAGGTATTGTAGTAAAGGACTTATATCCTGTCCCTGAACTGAGAACAATGGGTGATTTTGATATATGGATAGATAAAAAAGAAAGAAAAATAGCTGAGGATTTATTTATAAGTCAAGGATATAAAGTAGTAAAAGATACCCTTTTTACAACAGTTGATAAAAACAGTGTTCATGGTGAAGTATTCATATCATTAGAGGATGATTTCAGAACAGAGCCTGAATATTGGAATGAGCGGCTTAAAGAAAATACATTTACAGATGAAAAGGGGAGAAAAATATTAACTCCAACCTATGAACTTGCCTATTCCATAATACACGCAGCAAAGCATCTTACAAGAGAGGGTTGTGGCATAAGAAATCTCTTTGATGTTGTACTTATTTTACATCATAGAGGAAGCTTTATTGATTTTGACTTAGCAGAAAAAATATGTATGGCTCAGGGTTATGAAAAGGTATTTTACTATATGCTGGATGCAGCCAAAAACTTATATGGAGTGAAAAACCTTCCTGTTTCTAAAATAACAGATAATAAAAAAAAGGAAAAATTTATTGAATATCTTTTATGCTACGGAGTATTTGGTCGTTCCACAGAGGGAAATGTTATTTCAGAGCAGGTAGTGCGAAGAGAGGGCGAAGATGTAAGTATGTTCAGAAGAATATTTTTCCCACCAAGAAAAATGATACAATACAAATACCAGTATGTAAAAAAAACACCCCTGCTTTTACCTGTTGCATGGATTCACAGATTTATATCATCAGTATTTATAAAAGGAAATTCATTAATAGGAATGATAAGGGGTATAGACGAAAGCATGAGATATGGTAAAGACAGAGATAAGCGGTTGAAAGACCTTGATTTAATGAAATAAATGGTGCGAAAAAATCGCACCATTTTTTTTAATAGATTAATCGCGTCTAAATAAATCTCTTGTATAAACCTTTTGCTCAATATCGCTAAGCTCATCAGAAAATCTGTTTGCAATAATTGCATCACACATATTCTTAAACTTATTTATATCATTTACAATTCTACTGCCGAAGAACATACTTCCATCTTCAAGAGTAGGTTCATATATAACCACGACAGCACCCTTAGCCTTAATTCTTTTCATAACACCCTGAATACTGCTATGACGGAAATTATCTGAATCAGCCTTCATAGTAAGTCTGTAAACACCAATAATTGTCGGCGTTTTCTGAGAATTGCTGTAATTAACATTATCACCATAACCACAATATCCTGCCATTTTAAGTACTCTGTCAGCAATAAAATCTTTTCTGGTTCTGTTAGACTCAACTATAGCCCCCATTATATTCTGTGGAACATTATTATAGTTTGCTAAAAGCTGTTTGGTGTCCTTAGGCAGACAATAACCACCATAACCAAATGACGGATTATTATAATGATTGCCTATTCTTGGATCAAGGCTCACACCGTCAATAATCTGCTTGGTATCAAGTCCCTTTGTTTCAGCATAAGTATCAAGCTCATTAAAAAAGCTTACTCTGAGAGCAAGATATGTATTAGCAAAAAGCTTTACAGCCTCAGCCTCAGTAAATCCCATATATAAAGTATCGATATTTTCCTTAATTGCACCCTGCTTTAAAAGAGCTGCAAAGGTATGTGCAGCCTCAATAAGCTTTTCATCCTCCATATCAGTACCAACAATAATGCGTGATGGGTAAAGATTATCATATAAAGCTCTGCCCTCTCTTAAAAATTCGGGACTAAAAATAATATTTCTGCAGTTATATTTTTCTCTTACTGACTTTGTGTAGCCAACAGGAACTGTTGACTTAATAACCATAACTGCATCAGGGTTATATTTAATCACCAGCTCAATTACTGCCTCTACTGCAGAAGTATTAAAGAAATTCTTTTCACTGTCATAATTAGTAGGAGTAGAAATAATAACAAAATCTGCACTACTATATGCCAGCTCTGCATCGAGGGTAGCTGTTAAATCCAAATCCTTTTCTGCTAAATATTCTTCAATTTCCTTATCAGCAATAGGCGATTTTCTTTCATTTATTAATTTTATTTTTTCAGGCACTATGTCAACTGAATAAACCTTATTATTCTGGGCAAGTAAAACTGCATTTGAAAGTCCAACATATCCTGTACCCGCAATCGCACAAACAAATTTTTTATCAAGATTCATATATATCAATCCTTTTATAATGGTTACCTATAGATAATAATAACACCTTAGTTAATTAATGTCAATATTTATTCTTAGGGTTGGGATGGAAATTTAACATCAAAAGGAAATCCTTCCTGTTCAGGAATATCCCTTAAAGCTTGCCTGTAAACCGCCCATTCACCATTAACAACCTCACCGAGTTTTTTAAAAAACCCAAGCCATGCACTAAA
>JBJFFW010000230.1:0-13731 GCA_051892075.1 Lachnospirales bacterium | reverse complement strand
TTTCTTAATCTAGTCGCTCCTTGGGGAGCTGATGATACAGACACCTTACTTGAGATTTTGAAAAACAACAATGTAAATGCCACATTTTTCTTATGTGGGTACTGGGTTGACAAATATCCTGAAGAAGTTAAGAAAATATATGAGGCAGGAAATGACATAGGAAACCACTCAAACACACATCCTCATTCATCAAAGTTATCTTTAGAAGAAAACAAAAAAAATATAATGGCGTGTCATGAAAAGGTTAAAAATCTTTTAGGAATTGATATGAATTTATACAGGCCGCCTTTTGGTGAATACAATGAAACTGTACTTAATGCAGCAAAAGAGTGTGGTTATTACAGTATTCAATGGGACATCGACAGTTTGGACTGGATGGAAAAGGGAGTAGATGCAGAAATTAACAAGGTTTTAAATCACAAGCATTTAGGTAACGGTTCAATAATACTTTTTCACAATGATGCAAAATACACTCCGGATTGTTTAGACACAATTATAAAGGGACTTAAAGAAAAGGGATATGAAATAGTGCCAATAAGCAGATTAATACATAAAGAAAACTATTATATAAATCACGAAGGCAGACAAATACCAAATAATAATCAGGAAACAACATAAAAAATAGGCTGTATGTAAATTACAAAATTAATTTACATACAGCCACTTTTTTGTTACAAAATTTTTTCAACAACTTTTGCTATGCCGTCATTATAATTTGTATCGGCAAGAAATTTTGCTGCAATTTTTGCTTCGTTAACTGCATTTTCCATAGCATAAGAATTTTCAGCCCACAAAAGCATCTCCACATCGTTATTTCCATCTCCAAAAGCCATAACCTCAGAAGAATTTATATTAAGAACACTACACAGTTTATCTAAACCCTTTCCTTTATTTACACCTTTTTTATTAATCTCCATATTATAAGGTACGGAAGAAGTTACAGCCATATCCATTTGTTCAAATTTTGATTTTATTAAATCATATATATTCCCAGGAACATATATTGAGCTTAATTTTTCAATGGATTTTCCTTTTAAGCTTTCTATAGGGTCATCACAAAAATTTATTACTGTTTTAAGACTATCTAATAGTATGGAACTTAAATAAGGATTTTTATAATCATCTTTTTGAGAAGATTTAAGATAAGTTTTTCCATTATAAAAAACTTCCGTAACAATATTATTTTCATCAAGTATATTATAAATTTTACTCCAAGTATCAAAATCTATACCATCAGAAGCTATAGGATTTCCATTTATATCAAAAGAAGAAGCTCCATTTGAGGTAATTACATAGGAAACAGGAATTTGTTTTAAAACACTATCCATTTGGCACATAGTTCTGCCTGTAGCAATTACAATATTTATACCTTTATTATAAGCCTTTGTAATAGCATTAACATTTCTTTTTGATATATTAATATGGTCATCATCAAAAAGAGTTCCATCTAAATCCATTGCAATTAATTTAATCATAAAATCACTTCCTAAAACTTAATCGCAGTCACAAACAGCCTTTCTAACAGGAAGAACGAAGGTTGGTGATACAGAAAGTTCATCAATTCCATAAGAAATAAAGGTTTCTGTTAAAGTAGTGTCTGCACCAAGCTCGCCACATATACCAGCCCAAATTCCAGCTTTATGGGCATTTTCAATAACAGTTTTTATTGAACGCAAAACAGCAGGATGATGAGAATCATTAATATTATCAAGTTTTGAGTTCTGTCTGTCAATAGCAAGGGTGTACTGAGTTAAATCATTTGTACCGATACTAAAGAAATCAACTTCCTTTGCAAGTTCATCACTCATAATAACTGCCGCAGGAGTTTCAATCATTATGCCCTGTTCAATATTTTCATTAAACTTAATATCTTCCCCTCTTAACTCATCCATAACAGAGGCTACAATCTCTTTAATCTGTCTTACCTCGTCAAGGGAAATAATCATAGGATACATAATTGAAATATTGCCAAAGGCACTTGCTCTTAACAAAGCTCTAAGCTGAGTTCTGAAAATATGAGGTTCATTTAAGCAAATTCTAATAGCTCTGTAACCCATAGCAGGGTTATCCTCTTTTCCAAGATTAAAATAATCCACCTGTTTGTCAGCTCCCAAATCAAGAGTTCTTATAATAACCTTTTTGCCTGCCATAGTTTCGGCAACTTTTCTGTAAGCTGTAAACTGTTCTTCCTCAGTTGGGAAATCAGAAGAACCTAAGTATAAAAATTCACTTCTGAATAAACCTATACCCTCTGCATCATTTTCAAGAACGCTAACTAAATCGCTAGGCTTTCCAATATTGGCATAAAGATGCACCTTTTGTCCGCTTTTTGTTTTTGTTTCCTTATTTTTGTAATTTTTTAAAAGTTCTTTCTTTTCTGCATCTTTAGTTTGGATATCCTGATATTTCTTTAAGGTTTCTTCATCAGGCTCAATAATTAATAAACCATTATATCCATCTACTATAGCAAGTTTTCCGTTCCATTCCTTTTGAATTTTAACTCCAATAAGAGCAGGTAAATTCATTGTTCTTGCTAAAATAGCCGTATGGGAATTAGATGAGCCAAGCTCTGTAACAAAAGCAAGAAGTTTATCCTTATCAAGCTGTATGGTTTCACTTGGGGCAAGGTCCTCAGCCATTAAAATAGACGGCTCTGTAAGTTCTACAGCTAAATCTCCACCTGTAAGCTTAGATATAACTCTTTCTGAAATATCCTTCATATCAGCAGCTCTTGCCTTAAAATAATCGTCTTCCATATTTGCAAACATATCGGAAAAATCATCACCTGTTTTGGCAACAGCATATTCAGCATTTACATTTTGGTTTTGGATTTTATCCTTAACTGCATCGTTAAAATCGTCATCTTCAAGCATCATAGAGTGTACTTCAAATATAGCGGCATTATCCTCGCCAACTTCTTTGAGAGCTTTGTCGTAAAGTGCTGAAAGCTCCTCAATAGCTTTTAACTTTGCACTTTCATAACGAGATATTTCAGCTTCGGTATTTTCGATTTTAACACGCCTTACCTGTTGCTTTTCCTTTGAGCTAAACAAAATTTTTCCTATTGCCACTCCCCTAAATATGGCTTTTCCACTGAAATTTTCCATAAAAATACACTCCTCTAAAATTAAATACTACAAATTATTCTTGAAAAATTCTTCCATTTTTGCTGCTGCCTCAGCCTCATCATCACCTGTAACCTCAACTGTAACAGTAGCACCACATTTAACACCAAGACCCATAAGTGCCATAAGTTTAGTTGCCTCAGCCTCTTTTCCGTTAGCCTTTACAACAACTTTTGAAGAAACAGTCTTTGCAGCCTTTACAAGTAAGCCTGCAGGTCTTGCGTGAATACCAACCTCATCTGTAATTACATAATTAAAAGATACCATAATATAAAATCTCCTTTTCTAATAAATTTATTTAACAGTTATAATTTTATCTCCCGCTTTGTTTCCACCTGTAATAGGAGTAACAGATTCAAAATCATCAGAATTTGTAACAATAACAGGAGTAACAGTTCTGTAGCCTTCCTTTTCAATTCCACTAATATCTACTACTACAAGAAGGTCGCCTTTTTTAATTTTCTGACCATTTGTAACCTTAACATCATAGTGCTTGCCCTCAAGCTTAACTGTGTCAATACCAATGTGAATAAGAAGTTCAACTCCCTCATTTGACATAAGTCCAAGAGCGTGTTTAGTATCGTAAACCATTTGAACTTCACCGTCAAAAGGTGCATAAACATTGCCATTTTCAGGTAAAACTGCTATACCTTCACCAAGCATACCCTCTGAAAATACACCGTCTTCTACTTCACTTAAACTTATTATTTTACCGTCCATAGGTGAAAATACACTTGCGTCTACAGCTTTTTTATCAGACTGTGTATCTTCTGAAACTACAGCCTCAACTTCAATTTCTTCGTTACTGTCAAGATAATCCTCAAGATTAGATTTAATAACGGCAACCTTTGGACCATATACAACCTGAATACCATTACCCTTACAAATAACACCTGAAGCACCTGATGATTTTAACTTATTCTGGTCAACTAAATCAGCATTAAATACAGTAATTCTAAGTCTTGTAGCACAGCAATCTACATCACTTATATTCTTCTTTCCACCAAGACCCTGTGTTATAAGAGCTGAAACCTGATTAGATGAAGACTTGCCACCTTTATTATCAGCCTTTGCAGCATTAACATCGGCTCTTGTGTAAAGCTTAGTTTCTTCATCATCAGCCTCTCTGCCAGGAGTTTTAAGATTTAACTTCTTAATAAGAATTGTAAATAAGATATAATAAACTACAAAGTAGCATACACCAACAATTACAACCCAAATCCAATTAGTTTTAGCACTTCCAGGAAGTATACCAAAAAGGAATAAGTCAATAATACCACCTGAGAAAGTCATACCTACACCTACGCTAAATATGTGCATTAACATATAAGCAGCTCCTGCAAAAATTGAATGAATAACATATAATAAAGGAGCTACAAATAAGAATGTAAATTCAAGAGGCTCTGTAATACCTGTAATCATAGAAGTTAAAGCTGCTGAAAGAAGTAAAGTACCAACTACTTTTCTCTTTTCGGGTCTAGCACACTTATACATTGCTAAAGCTGCACCAGGAAGACCGAAAATCATAAGAGGGAATTTTCCTGACATAAATCTTGTTGCAGAAACAGCAAACTTAGTACAGCTTGGGTCAGCAAGCTGAGCAAAGAATATGTTTTGAGCACCCTGAATCATCTGACCGTTTATCATCATCTCTCCACCAAGAGAAGTCTGCCAGAAAGGCAAATAGAATACATGGTGAAGACCAAAAGGAATAAGTATTCTTTCCATAAAGCCATAAATCATTGTGCCTGCATAGCCGGACTGCATAACGAGCTGTCCAACCTTTGCAATACCAAGACCAACATAAGGCCAAATAAAATACATTAAAATACCAACAATTACATATACTACTGAACAGATAATAGGCACAAATCTTGTACCGCCAAAGAAAGCGAGAACCTGTGGAAGTTCAATTTTGTAGAACTTGTTGTGAAGTGCCGCAACACCAAGACCAACAATAATACCACCAAATACACCCATATTTAAAGATGTAATACCTAAAATTTGTCCGTAAGAATTAGGGGCAAGAACACCACTTGCAACAAGGTTTTGACAAGCCTCCATTACATCAGTTGAATCACCCATAATTTTAAGCATTGCACTAAGAGAAGTGTGCATAATTATAAAGGCAATGGCAGCAGCCAAAGCTGCAACTTCCTTTTCCTTTTTAGCCATACCTATTGCAACACCCATTGCAAATATAATAGGAAGATTTGCAAATACGGAATTGCCTGCTTCACTCATTACAGTTAAAATGGCATAAATAATAGTTCCCTTGCCCATAATACCTGTAAGACCATAAGCCTCAAGCATTGTTTCATTTGTAAATGAACTACCAAGTCCAAGCAAAAGACCTGCTACAGGAAGAAGTGCTATAGGCAGCATAAAGGAGCGGCCTACTCTTTGTAAAATACCAAAAATTTTGTCTTTCATAAAAATACCTCCGTCTTTATATTAATTATTTTTTGATATTCGTCTTAAATGAATAGTAATAAGTATAAGTTCTTCTTCACTAATTACTTTATTATACTTTGCTGAAATATAACTTCGTATTTTAACAGCACAACTGTAATCGTCTTTATATCTTTCTTTTATAAGATTTTGAAATACTGTATCGTCATCATCAAAAAGTTTATTTTTAAAAAGCCTTTGTCCAAAAAATTTCATATGGACTATAAACCTTGTGTAATTCATTGTGTGAATGTCAAATTCTTTTTTATAGTGCTTATTTATAATTTCAGTAACAGTCTGTATCATTTCTGTAATGTCAAAGGTGTTATTCATATCAGTATCAAGCTCTGAATTTACAATATGAAGTGCTATAAAACCTGCCTCATCATCACTTAAATTTTGATTAAATCTTTCATTTATTATTTCAACTGCTCTTTTACCTATGCCGTATTCTACAGGATAGAAATTTGCTGTTTCAAAAAGCAAAGCATTTTTATAATTAAGATTTTTCTTAGTTCTTTCTATAGCAAAATCTATATGGTCAGTAAGAGTTATTCTAATATTTTTATTTAGCTTTTTACCTAAAATACTTTCTGCAAATTCAATAATTTCTTCGCAAACATCTATATATTCTACAGGTATTTCATCAAAAAGCTGCTGCATTTTATTAAGCTCTGTTTTATCTGCTACCCTATAAATTTTCTCAATTTTATCTTCACTGACTATACCGCCAATGTGATTTCTATACCCAATGCCAAGTCCCCTCAATATAACCTCATTGCCTTTTTTATCCTCTGAGCTTACTATGTTATTGTTAATAATCTTTGTAATTTTAAACATATAAAAACCCTTTCCAGTAAAAAAAATAGACCACTCCTGTAAAAAGACTAAATGTCATTACAAAGATGGTCTTGCCCTTTCGGTCACAATCCAAAATATAAACTCCCTTTCTATATAGTGATTATATAATATGTAATATAGTTTTGTCAATATACTAAAATTAAATCGTTTATTTCTACAATTTCAGATATGCTAAATTGTGAGTTTTGCACAATATTACAATACTCAAAAATATGTTATTATATATAAAAATAAGGAGATTTATTATGAACATATATTTTGCACCACTTGAAGGTATAACAAGCTATATTTTAAGAAATGCTCAAAACAAATATTTTGGAGGAATAGACAAATATTTTGCACCTTTTATAACTCCAAGTAAAAAACTTGGCACAAAAATAAAAAGAGATTTAGAGCCTGAAAATAATACTGACATTAATCTTGTGCCACAGATTTTAACAGATAATTCAAAAGGATTTTTGGATATGTGTAATATATTAAATGATTTATACGGCTATGAAGAATTTAACCTAAATCTTGGCTGCCCATCGGGAACAGTTGTTGCAAAGGGACGAGGTTCGGGATTTTTGGCAAGACTAGAGGAACTTGACAGATTTTTAGATGATATCTTTAAAAGTAATTATAAAATATCAGTAAAAACAAGAATAGGTAAAAATAATTCAGAAGAATTTTATAAATTACTTGAAATATTTGAAAAATATCCTATTTATGAACTTATAATTCACCCAAGAACAAGAGATGATATGTATAATGGCAATCCAAGATATGAATTTTTTAAGTATGCACAGGAAAAATCCAATCATAAATTGTGTTATAACGGTGATATATTTTGTAAAAGTGATTTTGACAGGGTAAATTCATTATTTAACTGTGATAAATTTATGTTGGGACGAGGAATTATAATAAATCCCAATTTGCCAAATATTTTAAAGGGTGAAAACAAAAAAGATATTGAAATTTATAATAAATATTATAATGAAATATTTGAAAACTATTCTGAAATTTTATACGGGACTACACCTGTTTTATTTAAAATAAAAGAATTAATGGTCTATATGGGACATAATTTTAAAGACAGTGAAAAAATATTAAAGAAAATCAAAAAATCAAAAAATATTAAGGATATTAATTTTTGGGTAAATAAACTTTTTTCACAATGTGAAATGAAATGAAATTTAAAGGCGAACATTTTTTATGCTCGCCTTTTTTAATGAAAATTATAATAATTGTCTGTATAAATTAGGTTGTCTATCCTTTTTAGTTGGAAACAAATTTCTAAACACATCTACATCATTATCAATATCGGCTAAAATTAAACCCTCTTTATTACTTAAACAATCAATAATTTTACCCTCGGGATTAATAATCATACTATCTCCCGAATAATAAAGTCCCCCCACATCGCCTACACAATTTACCCCTAAAATATAACACTGATTTTCAATAGCCCTTGCTTTAAGAAGGGTTTTGAAATGGTCACTTCTTTTTTCAGGCCAACAGGCAGGCACAACAATTAAATGACAATTTTTTGAAAGAGCCTGAAAAATCTCCGGAAATCTAAGGTCATAACAAATTAAACTACCAATATTAAACCCCATAAAATTAAATACCGATAATTTATCTCCTTTATTAAAATACTTATCCTCACCACTAAAGCTGAAAGGATGGATTTTTGTATACTCACTTATAACCTCCCCATTTTGATTTATAATGGTATACACATTTTCTCCCTTTAAACCACAATCCTTAACCCAGCCAAAACCTATTGCAATATTATATTTTTTTGCAATATTTTTTATAATATTAATGCTCTCTCCATTTTCCTTAGTCCTATTAACCTCCAGAGAAAAACCTGTAAGGCTCATTTCGGGAAAAAATATAATATGGCTGTTTTTATTTTTTGCAAGGTTACAAAACTTATCTACTTTTTCAACATTAGCCTTTTTATTTTCCCAAACAATATTTAACTGACACAATGAAACTATCATAAACATCACCCCTTAAAAAAGAGTATACTATTTATACCTTATTGTGTCAAATACAAACTTGCCATTTTCAAAATGACCATAAATACCCTTTCTCATAAGTTTTCTGGCTGCTTCCTTTTCAGCTTTGTTGTTGCTGTCCCACAACTTTGTAACTTTACAGGCTACAACAGCAACAAACAACAAAGCAAAAATTTCCATCATAAGCATTTATACATCACTCCTTGTAATTTAAACATTTTTTGTTACAAGAGTATAATAACAGAATTTAAGTCCAAAAAAACGGACTTTTGAACATATTTTCGTATTTTTTCGTAAAAATATATCCCTACAGTTTTAAAACCATAGGGATATATTTTATTTGTTTAAATATTCATAACTGAAATCGTTATCAAAACCATCTCTGCCTATTCTTGAAGCAGGACCATAGTTTGCTGAAATTGTAATATAGTTTGTGTTATCAACAGTTTGAAATCTTTTCACAATAATAACAGGTTTTTTGTATATCTTTCTCATTTATTTATCCCCCTTTATAAATTACAAAGAATACCCTGTAATATTTGTTGTATAAAGGGACGGAGTATCTATACAAACCCAAGGAGATAAGCTCTCTCCCTCCTGTGGAGGAATATAGTCTTCAACAGTATTATCTCTTACTTTGTCACTTTCAAACCTTTTTCTAATCCAAAATCTAACATTTGCAGGAATATTTTTAATTTCACTGCCAAAATAGGCAAGATAACCATCGGCAATATTGCCTGCTAAATCAGGATTTATAATGGAACTATGGTTATTTGCTAAGTCTGCTGCTCCTAATACAGGATTTACAATTACAGCCCCGTCTGAATACCAATGATTATCATTGTTATCTTTAACAGCAGCACCATTCCATAAAATGCCCCATCTAAATGCTTTGTCTCCTGCTACATAAGCCTTTGGGGAATCAGATTCAATACCGTTATTTGGGTCACTTTCCTGAATAACTACATCAAAGCCAATAAGATTATACTTATTTCTTTTTATAGCTTCTGATTTACCATCGTAAGCCTTTTCATTTCCTGCAATTATATCTGTTTCTTTAAGCTCTCCGCTTTCTGCTTCAGTACCACCTGCCCATCTGAAAGCACCAACAATCACAAGACCATATCTTGCCAAATCCTCTCCAATTTCATTATCAGTATTTTCTCTGTAAATCATAATATCTCTGTCAATATTATTAAAATAAATATATGGTTTTTCATTTTCGTCTAAATGGTTTGTATTTTTTATATCACTAAGAGTTTCTTTAGTTTTTACCTTATAATAACCGTAGGTCTTTGTTACACCATCACTTAATAACCCATCACCCTTAATTAAAATATTAGGATTGTATCTATTTGGAGTTGTAAGGTTATTAAGCTTATCATCTGTAAGCTCAACATACATATTAAATACTCCACCATTCTGATAATTATTCATACTTGCACCTGTTGTTATAGCAATAGTATTTTTATGTTTATCAGTTGGAAGTACAAATATTTTAGCATTATTTATGGATTCAAATTCAATATGAATTTCACCAACTTCAAGACTACCATTAATATTAATTCCTAAATTTTCTTTATCTCCACTATGTAATACGGTTGTACCAACATAAATATCGTGAAGATATGGACTTATCTCACCTGTACTATAATAATTTTTATTTGACCTTATCTGAACATCGCAATTATCAGTAAATATAAGGTTATTTTTATTTTGGGTAACCATTAATGCACCTGTTTTATCTCCATAAGATTCATTATAATAAATATCAGCCTTATTAACAGTAACCTTCATTGAATTATTGGCACAAATAAGACCTGAACCAAAATTTTGTGTAACATCTATACCATCTAAATATACAGTTGAATTATATTTTTCATTTCCGTCTATTACAGCAGTATTTTCGCATCTGTCATTATCTCCTGTTCTAACTTTATCACCATTATATCCTAAAGAATAATTTCTTACAAAGGCAACCTTTTCTCCAATATAGAGGGAACCGCCCTCCATTAAAATAAAAGAACCGTATTTTGATTTATAAGACTCATCTGCAATAAGTTTTCTATCTACAACATCATAATCAAAACCACCGTCAAATATTATGGCTTCTCTGTTTGAATTTTCGCTGTTTCTTCCTATAGTAAGAGTAGCTCCCTCTCCAACACAAATAAAGTTTTCAAGGTCGCAATTTCCTATATCTCTTATAATAGAGTATCTTGCTATAGAATTTACATTTGAAACTAAGGTTATATCAGAGCCATTAGTTAATTTTAAAGATTTTAAAGAGGAATTGCCTAATACATAGGTTTCAGGTAAATCGGCATTTGTAAGATAATAGTTGTCATTTAAAGTAATGGTAGCTTTATGACCGTTAGCAGCATCAATAGCACCTTTAAAGGTGTTTGACTGAACTATGGAACTCTCGTCATCAAATTCTACAGTAAATATACCCTCAGTAACTTTAGAGTCTTTAACACCTTCTGCCAAAGCTCCACCACTTACAAAGCCAAGCTGATAAAGCTTAATTTTAGAATTAGGTGAATAAATATAATAATCCTCGCCTGAATAAATATGGAAAATATCTTTTATTAGCATATCTCCACTATCTGTATTATAATAATCATCGTTATTACAAATATTTGCAGTTTTACCTGAACCAATACCAGCTACTACATATAAATTACCCTCTGTTTCAGCATGAAAAGTTATGTATGCACCAGATTGAGGAATTCTGTTTTTAATTACAGGGTTTGTAGTACCTTGAACATATATTCCTGCTTGGCTTGAGTGAACACTCATTTGTTCACCTGCAGTAATATATTCTGTACCTGTGGAATTATCACTATTTACACCATATAATCTGTTAGTATCAAGTCCATTTTTAAAATCCCATTTTTCAGCATCTGACGGAATAAAGTCCGCCTCTATTACACCTGTGTAACTAGGGTCAAAAGGTGTGTCTGCCACAAAATGCAAATAATAAACCTGAATTTTAGAGCCTGTAACATTTGCCTCATAACTTGTACCGGTACTTACACTATATTCATTTTGAACATATAAACTTGCACCTGTGCTGTTTTTTGCTGAAGTACCGAAAATATTAGCAGTTTTTCCGTTATTTACTTTGTATGCTATTGTAAAAGTACCATTTACTGGAGGTTGAAACCTAATACCGCCACCATTTGTTGCAGCAATAATACTTGTTTCGTATTTATTGCCCTCAACTGTAGCTGAACCACCTACAGAAAAATCTGATGTAAATGTAAGTCCAAGTTCTGATTCCTTTGTTCCTCTATCCTTTGATAAATCCCAAGTATACTCTGTAATCAGATTACTTTCATCACTATCAGCATAAGCAACAACTGCCTGTTCATTAGCTGCAATCTGTGTTATTTCTAGGGCTTCATCAGTTGTAGTTTCACTTTCATTTTCAACAGTTGTAACTTCACTTACAACATTATTTGACTGTGAGCCTGTTTTTGTTCTGTTATTTTCAATTTCTTCGTTAAGTTTGGATTCTTCTTCTGATAAGTCGTTATTTTCTGAAATATTTGTTATTTCTTCTGTTGTTTCTTCTAAAGTAGTTTCTTCTGTAATTTCTTCTTGAATTTCAGTAATTTCTTCTATAATTTCTTCTGAAACTTCCTCTGAAACTTCCTCTATTACTTCCTCGTTTTCTTCAAAGAAAATATCCTCTGAGCCTGAAATAATATCTTCAAAATCCACAACAAAAGTTCCGCCTATTTCATCATCGGCAAAGGTTGATATGGCTGTACTTGCCAAAATTAAAAAAGACATAAAAAAAGCAATAAATTTTTTCATTAATAGTCCCCCCATAAAAATAAATATCTATTTTATTATAACTTAATCGGCTATTTTATTTCAATTCATATTCTTAACAATTTTTATACAAATTTTAATTATTTTTTATATAAAATGATTATTAATTACTAATTTTTATTACTAATTTACAAAATTTGACCATTTGTATATGTGAACATTTAGTTAAATTATTCATATTTTATTCTTAATATTTTCTTCAAAATTTCATAAAAATAAAGACCCAACAAAATTCAGGTCTTTAAATCATAAATATTTAAAACATATTTGTAATCATATAAGGTATCAAATAAGACACAATACTCATTATTGTACAAGCAAGCAAAATTCCACAGAATATTGCAGGAACTGATTTTTTAAGCTTAATTCTAAGAAGTGAAGCAATTAATGCTCCTGTCCATGCACCTGTACCGGGAAGTGGAATACCTACAAAAAGCACAAGTCCCAAAAATTCGTATTTCTGTATTGTTTCACTTTTTCCCATAGCTCTATTTTCAAGCTTTACTACAATTTTTCCAAGGGATTTTGAGTGTTTTTTAAGTAAATCAAAAATCTTATCTATAAACAGAAGTATAAAAGGTATAGGAATAATATTTCCAACTATACAAATTAAAATTGCCTTTGTAATAGGCACGCCCATTAAGGCAGCAGCAATTATGCCACCTCTAAGCTCAATAACAGGTATCATAGAAATTATAAAAAGTGCCACATCGTGATTTATTCCCGAAAATAAATTAACAAAAAACTCCACAAGTGTTTCCATAACATACTCCTTTAATTACAAAATTATAAACATTATACTATAGATAAAACCAAAAAACAAGTAAAAAACTTGAAATAATTTATAAAACATTGTATCATATAAAAAGGAGGGATAAAAAATGGAATTTTCAAATAAATATGGTAATATTGAGGCTAATATTTTAATTGACCTTGATATTGCAAAGGAGAGATTAGAAAAGGAGGGTCGTGAAATTATAAATTTATCTATTGGAACACCTGATTTTAAGCCTGATAAATTTGTAATTGATGCTGTAAGTGAAGCCTTTAAAGACCCTAATAATTATAAATATGGTATGACTGAAAGCAGAGAGCTTTTAGATGCTGTTAAAAACTGGTATAAAAGAAGATATAATGTAGCTTTAAATGATGAAAATATTACAGCCGTAAACGGCTCACAGGAGGGAATTGCCCACATTGGTTTTCCTCTTTGCAACAAGGGAGATATTGTCCTTGTGCCTGACCCTTGTTATCAGATATTTGCCTTTGGCCCTGCATTATCTGGAGCAGAAATAGTTTATATGCCTTTAAAAAAGGAAAATAATTATTTAATTGATTTTGACTCTATAGATAAAGAAACTGCCAAAAAAGCAAAGCTTATGATAGTTTCTTATCCTAATAACCCTACTACAGCTCATGCTGATATGGATTTTTATAAAAGACTG